>NZ_JANGBE010000007.1:0-130441 GCF_024462255.1 Flavonifractor sp. DFI.6.63
CCCCCCCCCCCCCCCCCCCCCCCCCCCCCCCCCCCCCCCCCCCCCCCCCCCCCCCCCCCCCCCCCCCCCCCCCCCCTGCGCCGGCTTAGAACTGGTTCTGGTTGTTGCTCTTGTTCTGCGCGTTCTGGTTATTCTTGTTCTGCGCGTTCTGGTTATTCTTGTTCTGCGCGTTCTGGTTGTTCTTGTTCTGACTGTTCTTGCTTCGATTGTCCTGAGCATTCTGGTTGCTGTTGCGGGTATTGTTCTGATTGTTCTGATTCTGCACGGTGCTCACCTCGCTTTCGCTGAAAGAAGTTTACCCAGGGACAGGAAATCATATGCAAGAAAATGGGTAAAAGGGATACCAAATCGGTGGGATTCGTGTTATAATCAATTCATTAAATGGTATCAGGAGGTACGCCGACCATGAAATGCCCTTATTGTGCCCATTTGGAGAGCAAGGTCGTGGATTCCCGCCCCTCGGATGAGGGCGCCAGCATCCGCCGCCGCCGGGAGTGCCTGGCGTGCCACAAGCGCTTTACCACCTATGAAACCATGGAGAGCCTGCCGCTGGTGGTCATTAAGAAGGACGGCAGCCGCCAGACGTTTGATAAGTCCAAGCTGCTCAACGGAATGATCCGGGCCTGTGAGAAGCGGCCCGTGGCCTTTGCCACGCTGGAGGCCATCGCCAACGAGATCGAGCAGACCCTCCAGAACGAGATGAGCCGCGAAATCCCCTCCGATCGGATCGGCGCGCTGGTCATGGACAAGCTGAAAGGGGTGGACGAGGTCGCCTATGTACGATTTGCCTCGGTCTACCGGCAATTCAAGGATATCAGCACCTTCATGGCTGAACTGTCCAAGCTGCTGGAAGAAAAGTGAACAACAAACAGCAAGAGGCTGCCGCAACCAGGTTGCGGCAGCCTCTTATCCTGTTGTCCCGCCGGAGCGGCCGTCACTTCGCGTTGGGGGTTTTCCAGGCCGCGTGGTCGGTATGCAGCAGGTGGTGGGACTTCTCGCCCAAAGGCGCTTTCAAATAAGTGCGGTAGAGCGCTTGGATATCCGGGTTCTCATGGGAATAGCGGATCTTCGATTTGGCGTCCATCTTCCACAGCAGCGCGCCGCGGGAGGCGGCAAGCTCCTCGTTGCAGTGGATGGGCTGTCCGCCGCCGCCGGCGCAGCCGCCGGGACAGGCCATGACCTCTACGAAGTCGTAATCCACACTGCCCGCGTCCACTGCGTCCATCAGGGCGCGGACATTTGCCAGACCGCTGACTACGGCAACCCGGACCTCTCCCGCGCCCGGGATGGTAAAGGTGGCTTCACGCCAGGGCTTTCCGCCCCGGACGGCGGAGAAAGCGTCGGCGTCTGGATTGGTTCCGGTGACCAGGAAGTAAGCGCTGCGCAGGGCGGCGTCCATTACGCCGCCAGTGGCGCCGAAAATCACCGCCGCGCCGGTGCCGCTGCCCAGAGGGCTATCGAACTTCTCCTCGCCCAGGTCGGCGGGCACGATGCAGTCGCTGCGGAACAGACGGTCCATCTCACGGGTGGTGAGCACCACGTCCACATCCGGGTCGCCGCAGGCGTCGTTCATGGTGGGCAGCTCGCTCTCCGCCTTCTTGGCGGAGCAGGGCATGATGGAGACCACGAACACCTTGTGGGGGTCCAGCCCCTTCTGAGCGGCAAAATAGCTCTTGGCGACCGCGCCGAACATCTGCTGGGGAGACTTGGCGGTGGAGAGGCAGTCGGTGTACTCCGGGTACTGGGATTTCAGAAAACGCACCCAGCCGGGGCAGCAGGAGGTGAACATGGGCCAACGGTACTTTCCGCGATGGGTAAAACGCTCCAGAAACTCGCTGCCCTCCTCCATGATGGTCAGATCGGCGGCAAAGTTGGTATCAAATACATAATCGAAGCCGACCCGTTTCAAAGCCGCCACCATACGGCCAACGGAACCGGTCTTGGGGTCCAGACCGAAGCTCTCGGCCCAGGCCACCCGCACGGCGGGAGCCACTTGGACTACGGTGGTCACGTCGGGGTCAGCCAGGGCCCGGAGGACCTTGTTGGTATCGTCCCGCACGGTGAGGGCCCCGGTGGGGCAGTGGGTCACACACTGGCCGCAGAAGGTGCAGTCGGTATATTTCAGACTGCGGTTGTAGGAGACGTCCACCGTGGTCCGTCCGCCGGTGCCCGCCACATCCCAGATCTTCATGCCCTGGATCTTGTCGCATACCTGCACGCAGCGCATGCATTTGATACACTTGCTGGCCTCACGGACCACCGGCACGTCCAGGTCCACCCGGGAGCGTTCCGGCTGCACCTGATAGGGCTGGTAATGGATGTTCAGATCGTGGGAGAGCTTCTGCAGCTCACAGTTGCCGCTGCGCACGCAGACGGTACAGTTGGAATCGTGCTGGGAGAGGATCAGGCGAAGGTTGGTCTTGCGGGCCTGCCGCACCCGGGGGCTGTTGGTGCGGATGACCATGCCGTCCACCACCTGGGTGTTGCAGGCGGGCACCAGGCGCTCGGTGTCCTCGACCTCCACCATGCACATGCGGCAGGCGGCGATCTCGTTGAGTTCCTTCAGATAGCACAGGTGGGGGATCGGGATGCCGGCGTCCTCGGCGGCCTGCAGGATGGTGTTTCCTTCCGGCACGCGCAGTTTGCGGTCGTCAATTTTGATGGTTACCATTTTTCCACACGGCCTCCCTTAAAAATCCCATATCCAAAGTGGTCGCAGCGCAGGCACCGGGAGGATTCCTTCAAGGCCTCCTCGCAGGTCATGCCGCACTCGATGCACTGGAAGTCTTTTTTGCGTTCGCTGGCCTCCCGCTCGCTGGAGGTGATCCGTCCCCGGGAGCGCAGGTCGGTATAGCCGGGCACCGGCACCTGCACCTCCGAAACGATCTCGTGGTGGAAGCCGAGGTATTCGTCGATGTTGGCGGCGGCCGCCTTGCCTGCGGCGATGGCCTTGATGACGGTAGCGGGGCCGGTGACGCAGTCGCCGCCGGCGAACACGCCCTCCAGTTCCGGCAGGCTGGTGCTGGAGTCGGCCAGCACGGTGCCGCCCCGCTGGATCCGGATGCCGCTCTGCTCCAGACCGTGGGTCTCAATTCCCTGCCCGATGGCCACGATGATGGTATCCGCCGGGATGCGCTTTTCCTCCACAGCGGCGGCGCCGGGCCTGGGGCGGCCCTGCTTGTCGGCCTCGCCGATCACCTGTGGCTGGGTCCAAAGGGCGGTCACCTTTCCGTCCTTGTCCGCCTCGATACGCAGGGGAGCCTGGAGCGTGAGCAGCTCGGCGCCTTCGGCCACGGCGCCTTCCACCTCCTCCGGCAGAGCAGTCATATCCTCTTGGCGGCGGCGGTAGACGCAGGTCACCTTTTTCGCGCCCAGGCGAATGGAACTGCGGGTCACGTCCATGGCCACGTTGCCGCCGCCGATCACCACCACGTTTTGGCCGGTGAAATCGGGCATTTCGTTGTCGCCGATCCGGCGCAGCATCTCCACCGCGGAGACCACGCCCTTGCTGTTTTCACCCTCGATACCCGTCTTTTTGTCGGTGTGGGCGCCGATGGACAGATAGATGCAGTCATACTGCTTCTTCAGCTCGTCGAAGGAACAGTCGGTGCCGACGTTCACGCCGGTATGTACCTCGATCCCCAGAGAGAGGATGGAGGCAATCTCCTGATCCAGCAACTCACGCGGGAAACGGTAGCTGGGGATGCCGTAGCGCATCATGCCGCCCAGCTGGCTCTGGCGCTCATATACCGTCACCTTGTGGCCCATCAGCGCCAGATAGTAGGCGGCGGACAGCCCGCCGGGGCCGCCGCCCACGATGGCCACCGCTTTGCCGGTAGCGGGCGCGCAGGCGGGCTGGGGCACGTCGCCTGCCTGATCTACGGCGTAGCGCTTTAGGCCGCGGATATTGATGGCGTTGTCCACCATGTTCCGGCGGCAGTGGGCCTCGCAGGGATGCTCGCAGATGTAGGCACAGGCGGTGGGGAAGGGATTGTCCTTGCGGATGAGGCGGACGGCGTCGTCACACCGGCCCTCCTTGACCAGGGCCACATAGCCGGGAATGTCTACCCCGGCGGGGCACATGGCCACGCAGGGAACCGGGTTTTTCAGACTGCCCAGACAGCGGTGGTGGGTGATGTGCTCCTCATAATCGTCCCGAAAGCCCAGCAGTCCCATCAGCACCAGCTGGGCCGCGTCGATCCCGATGGCACAGTCCGCCGTGTCCACGATGACCCGGGCGGTCTGTTCGATCCGGTCGAGGATACGCAGTTCCGGTTCGCCGTCCAGCACCTCGCGGATCATGCCGGAGAGCTGGGCCAGACCGATCCGGCAGGGCACGCATTTGCCGCAGGTCTGCGCCTGACACAGGTTCAAAAAATTCAGGGCCATGTCGACCGGACACAGACCCGGAGGGCTGGCAGCGATCCGCCGTTCCATATTGCGGTACAGCTGTTCCACCACAGCCTCAGACTGACTGGGAGTTTTGACATACAGTCTGCTCATTTGCTCCGCTCCTTCTACTTATAGTTCTAAATGGGAAACTCATCAGTTTTCAAGTCGCGCATCTGAGAGAAACTATAGTCCAATGAAGTGGATCTGTCAAGGACAATTCTGAATTTTTTCGCATGAAATCATCATTTTTTTGATTATTAGGATAATCTTGCAAAATAAATATTGACAAAAATGTGACAATGTCGGATTTTCCGCTTACTGGGAGGTATGTTACTTTCCTGCAAGAAAGTGCCGTTTTTCTGTCAAGCGGATTGGCCGCACGGCAAAACCTTTGTGCACTTTGCCCGGCCCATGAAAAGGCCCAAAAAGCGGGCGAAGACGTCTGCGTCTTCGCCCGCCGGGAATCAGAATACATTTTTCAGGGTGAGCTGTTCGGACTCGTAGATCAGCTGGATCTGAGCGGCCAGGCGTGCGTTGGCGGCGGAATATTCGCCGCCCTCCTGACATTCGATGAATTCCAAAACTTCCTGGAAGCCGACGTGGATCAGATCGGTGTCTGAGTGGCGGAGGGTGACGTGCAGATAACCGTCCCGGGACGACCAGTGCTCAAAGGCGGAGCGGGTCAGCAGGTCCGCCCGCTCCCAATCGCCGGCCTCCGCCAGGGCTTCCGCCTGTTCCAGCAGGCCGGTGAGTTCCCGCGTGAAGCCCCGGAGATACCAGCTGTTGAGCAGAGTGGCGCAGAACAGGGCGGCAAGGATGGCGGCGGCGATCCACAGGCGCTTCATCCGACCGCCTCCTTTGCCACGAAGTAGACGCGGTTTTGCTCGTCCACCGTCAGCAGGAACACGTCGCTCGGCTGCTTGAGCTTATGCTGAGCCAGCTGCTTGTCGAGCCAGTTGCGGTCCAGGCCCCGCGTATGAAGATTGCGCTCGATCACCCGCCCGTCGTTGATGACGACCACCGGCAGTCCCACATCCTCCGGCGTTACGTTCATCTGCTCGGCCGTCACGGGAAGCTGGTTGGCGTAGGGAAGCACGGAGAGGCGTCCATTGGTCTCCAAAATCGCATATTTTACGGTGGACAGATCCGTGATTCCCTTCATCCGGAGCTCCTCCATCAGCTCGTCCACCGTGAAGCGGTTTTTCTGCATCTCGCGCTGATGGAGTGTTCCGTTCTCCACAATGATGGAGGGCCGCCCGCAGACAATGGCCCGGAATTTGACGTTTTTCATGGTGAGCACGGACAGCGCCATGGTGATGCACAGCAGCGTAAGGATAGGGATGATGCCGGTGAGCAGGGGAATACCGAAATCCTGCATGGGCACGGCGGCCAGGTCGGCAATGATGAGCGCGAGCACCAGTTCGGACGGCTCCAGCTCGCCTACCTGACGCTTGCCCATCAGGCGGATCCCGGCGATGATGAGCAGATAGAGGATAACGGTACGTAAAAAGGCGATGACCATCGAAACGACCTCCAGGCTTAAAATATTCTGCAGGGCACGTGTTAGTTTGGCCGTTTTTCCGGCGGCTATGCCTGCCGGCGGAAGAAGAAAAATTTAAGAATGTGACCGAACTATAACCGAAACGGACTATATATTTAGGTAGAATCACAAAGCCGAATCCGGGAGCGGGGCAAAGCGTATCCGGGCTTGCCATGGGCCAAAAGGGCGAACCGGGGTACCCCGGTTTTGTGTTTGCCAACGGCAGACACAAAACCGCTTCAAAAGGAAAGCCTGCCGCGCAGGAGGATAAGTGCCTCTGCACTGAAAAGTGCACGGAAAAGACCCAAAATGCGGAGTGCCCCGTGTGTGCGTCCGATGTGAGCGGGTGCCAGGGGACGGAAACGCCCGCGTCCTGCACCTGCGAGACCCGCTGTACCGAGGAGGCGCCCAATGGAGCGTGCCCTGTATGCCAGGCGGATCCCGCTCGGTGTAAGGGGGACGCCTTGACGGAGCCCAGCGCGGAGGATCAGGCTGCTGCGAAGGCGGTCTCCGACCGGATCGCCGCGCTGACCGGCGAGAGCACGGAGGAAGATGTCCAGGCTGCCCGCGCGGCCTATGACGCGCTGACCGGCGCGCAGAAAGCGCCTGTGACCCATTTGGATACCCTTACGGCTCTGGAACAGCGTTTTGCCGCTGCGGCTGCGGTGGCCGCGGTGGAAGAGCTGCTGGCCGCCCTGCCCGGGGCGGACGCGGTGACTTTGGACGATCGCCCGGCCATCCAGGCGGCCCGTGCCGCATACAGCGTAATGACGGCGGAGCAGCAGTCTCAAGTTTCCGAAGCGCTATTGGAAAAGCTGGCGGATGCAGAGCGCGTGCTGAACGCCCTTTTGGCGGTCCGCGGAGCGTATACGATTACCGCCGATATGGGCCAGGCGGAAATCGACGCTGCGGTGGCACAGGCCGAGGGCGTAATTACGGTACAGCCCGGAAACTACGGAGTGGAAAATACCTACAAATCCATCCGGCTGACAAGGGATGCGGCAATTTCCCTCAGCGGGGTTTATGAGCACTTTCACTTAATCATTGACAATGGGGCTGATGTGACGGTCCAATCGGACGGAGCTGTGCTGCAGGGGCAGGTTCTGGATGGGATCGGTTCTGAGAACGGTTTTTATTACGGGGACTACTACACCGGTATCCTGATCAAGCACGGAAGCCTGAATGTCAATACCAGCCTGACGCTGAGCGACTACAATATGGCCATCAAGCTTGGAATCGGCGGCAGCTCCAATCCCGCCGAACTGAACGTTGGCGGCGGAGCATTGCTTACGATCCGAAATTGTCACCAGACGGACCATCCATCCAGCGGCAGCGCCGACTACTGGGGCGGCGGCATGGAAGAGGGGGACGGTGTGACCGGAGGGCAGGGCCATGGCGCGACCGGTTCCGGTATCTTTGTTGCCGGAACCGGGGAGGCTGCCGTCAACGTGTCCGGCGGCGCTGTCCTGGGCAGCACCGGGAACTGGGGGGCGCTCTATGCCACTACAGGCTATCTGACACTCCGTGTGGATGCGGCAGCCGCTCACTTTGATGAGAGCACCGGCTGGGATGGGATTTATTCCTGTGATAATACGTCGGTATCCAGGCTGCGGATCGAGCTGACCCATGGGGCGGCGCTGTCCTGCAATGGAAACCGGCGCAATGGGATCACAGGGCAGGGCGATATGTCGCGATGGAGGATCGACGCCTCCGGCAACAGCACGTTTACCTGTGATGGAAATAGGGCCATCGGTATCAACAATATGGGACTGGTACTGTCTGCTTCCGGCGGTTCGGTCAGCGGAAACGGCTCCCACGGAGCGACCAATGTGGCGCTTGACGCTGAGAACGCTCAGCTTACTTGCAGCGGCAACCGGTATCTTGGCCTGAACATCACAAAGACCAATGCTGGGGCCGCACAGACAAACATTACACAAAACAGCGCTGTTGCGGCCAATGGAAACGGCGGAGCGGGCATCCGCTTTCAGGTAACGTCCGGGACGCAGATCCATGACTCCACCATTGAGGCGACTGGAAGCGGGGTCGGAACGTCACTTTACGGATATGCGGTCAAGCCGGGAGACTCCGGTTACTGGGCGGACGTTGCGGCCAAGGCGACGGTAAACGTGACCGGAAGTATCGTTACGGTCGGGACCTGGTCTCTGTACAACAGCAGCGGCAGCAAATTGCCCTCCGTTTGGAATTTGGCGGCAGGCGCGAATATCGTACGTGTGTCCTCCAATCCGGCCTTTGAAACGGGACGGGACATTTTTGACGATCCTGCGGATACGGTGGCTGGACGGACCATAGTGACCAGCGGCTCGCTGAATGGAAGCCGACGGAATATGTCCGGGACGTATGAGTTCGCAACGCTCAATCCTCAGGAGAACCTGGACGATACCCTGCTGAAACCCGCCACCGCCGTTTATGCGGCGCCCGTCAACGACTATGGTACGGCACTGACCCTGTTCAAGGTCACCAATCCTTATCAGAGCATCAACGTCTACGATCCGAATGGAAAGGCGGCGTATGACTATACTACCGCCTATGACGACGGAAGCGATTTCGTCTGGGCTGCTGTGGTTGTAGTCCATTACGACGCGACGGAGGGAACCATTCAGGCAAACGGTACGGCACAGTCTGGCGCGCCGGAGCAGTTTCAAAACATGGATGATGGCACGCAGATCGGCTGTGCCGCCACCGATGCGGCAGCGGGCTATGAGGTGAGCGACTACACCATTAACGGTGCAGACCTGCATACCACGGGCAGGACGCTGCCCACAGCGGCTATATGTTTGGCGGCTGGTATTATGTGACGGAAGAGAATGTGCAGGCGGCAGAAGCGGCGGCCGCCGCCGGAGCGTGGGAGACGCTTTATAAACTCTTTGCAGGGAAGTTTAGTGGGAACAGCGCTGTCGCGGAGGAGGATTCTCAAATCACTGTTTATGCCAAGTGGAACGAACCGGCCCCGACTCCTTCCGGGGACCCCTGGGAGCCGACCCCCACGCCGAGGCCCACGCCTGCCGCGACGCCGACTCCCGCGCCTTCCGCCGCACCGTCGCCGGCGCCTTCCGTCCCCCCGACGCCCGCGCCCGAAACGGAGATCCCTGACGATCCCGCGCCGCTGGAGCCCGCGCCGGATGCGCCGGCAGATATCCCGGAAGCGCCGGTGCCTCAAGGGGATCTGCCCCAGACCGGCAGCGTGCGGCAATCGGATGCCCGGGGACTGGGCGCTGTGGCCCTGAGCATGTCCGCGGCCCTGTTTGCGGGCGGAATCCTGCTGCGCAGGAAAGAGAAAAACGGCGGCTGAACGGGCCCTGATCCATGACCTGTGGGGCGCATTGCCTGTGAAAACGGGCGATGCGCCCCCCGCTTTTGTCCAAAACAACGTTTTTCATTTTTTGCGCAAAAAGGGGGAAAAACAGGATTGTCAGTCGGGGAAATTTGAGATAAAATTGAACAGATTAAAATGTGGGAACGAAAGGCGGGATACCGTAGATGAAGGCGACTTTGATCCTGGCCAGCGGCGCAGTCTTCACGGGAAGGAGCATCGGCTCCACGGCCGACCGGGTCTGTGAGATGGTGTTCAATACCTCTATGACGGGCTATCAGGAGATTTTGACCGATCCGTCCTATGCCGGGCAGGGCATTGTGATGAGCTATCCGCTCATCGGTAATTACGGCGTCAACCACGAGGACAATGAATCCTCCCGTCCCTGGGCGGAGGCGTTCATCGTCCGGCACCTGGCCCGCAGGGGCAGCAACTTCCGCTGTGAGGGAGAGCTTGACGCTTATCTGAAACAATATGATATCACCGGGATCGAAGGCGTGGACACCCGCGCCCTGACCCGCATACTCCGCAGTCAGGGGACCATGAACGGCATGATCACCTGTGCGGAGCATTTTCATGTAGAGGACTGTTTACAGCGTATCCGTGCCTATCGGGTGGAGGGGACCGTAGAGGCCGTCACCCGGAAGGAGAGCCAGGTGTACCCCGCGCTGGGGGAACAGCGGCTGCGGGTTGCCCTGATGGACTACGGCGTGAAGGAGAATATGATCCGCTGCCTTCAGCAGCGGGGCTGTCAGGTGACGGTATATCCCGCCCACACCCCCGCCGCCGCGGTGCTCTCCGGCGGCTTCGACGGAGTCATGCTCTCCAACGGTCCCGGCGACCCGGCGGATAACGCGCAGATCATTACCGAGGTGCGCAAGCTCTATGATTCCAACCTGCCGCTCTTCGCGGTGTGCCTGGGACACCAGCTTTTGGCCCTGGCCACCGGAGCCGCCACCCGGAAGATGCGCTTCGGCCACCGGGGCGCCAACCACCCGGTCAAGGATCTGGCCGCCGGACGGGCCTTCATCACCAGCCAAAACCACGGCTACGTGGTCACGGCCGAGAGCGTGGACCCGTCTGTGGCGCAGGTGTCCCATGTAAACGTGAACGAGGGCAGCGTGGAGGGCCTGCGCTACAACCGCCCCCGCTGCTTTACCGTTCAGTTCCATCCGGAGGCGTCTCCGGGACCCCGGGATACGGAGTACCTGTTCGACCGCTTTGTGGACATGATGGAGGAGGCGAAGGGAAATGCCTAAGAATCCGAAGATCAAAAAGGTGCTGGTGCTGGGCTCCGGCCCCATCGTCATCGGACAGGCCGCGGAGTTCGACTATGCCGGCACCCAGGCCTGCCGGGCCCTGAAGGAAGAGGGCGTGGAGGTGGTGCTGGTCAACTCCAACCCCGCCACCATCATGACCGACAAGGACATTGCCGACCATGTGTATATCGAGCCGCTGAACCTGGCCTCCGTAGAACAGGTCATCCAGAAGGAGCGGCCCGACTCCATCCTGCCCACCCTGGGCGGGCAGACCGGATTGAATTTGGCCATGAACCTGCATGAGCAGGGGATCCTGCAGCAGTACGGCGTACGGCTGCTGGGCACCTCGCCCGAATCCATCCGCAAGGCGGAGGACCGGCAGGGCTTCAAGGACGCCATGGAAGCCATCGGCCAGCCCTGCGTGGTGAGCGACGTGGTGGAGAGCGTGGAGGATGCGGTGGCCTTTGCCGCTTCCATCGGCTACCCGGTCATTGTCCGCCCGGCCTACACCCTGGGCGGCACCGGAGGCGGCATCGCCTATGACGAGCCCGGCCTGCGGGAGATCGCCGACCGGGGCATCCACCTCTCCCGGGTGGGGCAGGTGCTGATCGAGCGGTGCATCTCCGGCTGGAAGGAGATCGAGTTCGAGGTCATGCGGGATTCCGCCGGAAATGTGATCCAGATCTGCTCCATGGAGAACATCGACCCCGTGGGCGTGCACACCGGCGACTCCATCGTGGTGGCCCCCACGCAGACGCTGGCCAACCGGGAATATCAGATGCTGCGCACCGCATCCCTGGACATCATCTCCGCGCTGGAGATCGAAGGCGGGTGCAACGTGCAGCTGGCCCTGAACCCGGATTCCTACGAGTATGCGGTCATCGAGGTCAATCCCCGCGTGTCCCGCTCCTCCGCCCTGGCCTCCAAGGCCACCGGCTATCCCATCGCAAAAGTGGCCGCCAAGATCGCCCTGGGCTATACGCTGGACGAGATTCCCAACGCCGTGACCGGAAAGACGACCGCCTGCTTCGAACCCACGCTGGACTACTGCGTGCTGAAGATCCCGCGCCTGCCCTTCGACAAGTTCACCACCGCCAGCCGCACCCTGGGTACCCAGATGAAGGCCACCGGCGAGGTCATGGCCATTGGCAACTCCTTTGAAGGGGCGCTGATGAAGGCCATCCGCAGCCTGGAGCTGCCGGTGAAATCCCTGCGTATGCCGGGCCTGGACGAGCTGTACACGGAAGATATCGAGGAGCGGCTGGCGAACATCGACGACCAGCGCCTCTTTGTGGTGGCCGAGGCGCTGCGCCGGGGCTTCTCGCCGGAGAAGATCAACAAGATCACCAAGTACGACCTGTGGTTTTTGGATCGTTTCCAGAACATCGTGGACATGGAGGACAAGCTGGATCACGGCCATTTGGACGCGGATACCCTGCGCGCGGCCAAGGAGATGGGCTTCTCCGACGCCTGGATCGCCGCCCTGTCCGGCCGGGAGCGCCGGGAGATCAAGGCCCTGCGGGAGCGCTGCGGCATCCGTCCCGCCTTTAAAATGGTGGATACCTGCGCCGCCGAGTTTGAGGCGCAGACCCCCTATTACTACTCCACTTACGACGAAGAAAACGAGGCCGGCCAGCCCCTGCGTCTGCCTGAGGCGGGGGAGTATGCCCCCGGGGTTCCGGAAGCGCCCTATCTCGCCGCCGCCGCACCGGAGGCCCACCGGCTTCCGGCGGAGGAGGCCGGCGGGGCGGGAGAGGACCCCGGCGCTGCGGTCCCGGACAAGCGCAAGGTGCTGGTCCTGGGTTCCGGCCCCATCCGCATCGGACAGGGCATCGAATTTGACTACTGTTCGGTCCACTCGGTCTGGGCCCTCAAGCGTTTGGGGTGCGAGACCATTATCATCAACAACAACCCCGAGACCGTCTCAACCGACTTCGACGTGGCGGACAAGCTCTATTTCGAGCCGCTGACCGCCGAGGACGTGGAGGCCGTGGTGGAACTGGAAAAGCCCTGGGGCGCAGTGGTGCAGTTCGGCGGCCAGACCGCCATCAAGCTGGCCCAGGCGCTCACCGACATGGGCGTGCCCATCCTGGGCACCCCGGCCGACGGCGTCGATGCCGCCGAGGACCGGGAACGCTTTGACGCGATCCTGCAGGCGTGCGGCATTCCCCGGGCGGCGGGCAAAACGGTCTTCACTACTGAGGAGGCGCTGGCCGCCGCCCACGAGGTGGGGTATCCGGTGCTGGTGCGCCCTTCCTATGTGCTGGGCGGCCAGGGGATGGAGATCGCCTATAACGACCGCAATATCACCGAATTCATGCGCATCATCAACCTCCAGGCCCAGGAGCACCCGATCCTGGTGGACAAGTATCTGATGGGCAGGGAGGTGGAGGTGGACGGCGTCTTCGACGGGGAGGATGTGCTTGTCCCCGGGATCATGGAGCATATCGAGCGGGCCGGCGTTCACTCCGGCGACTCGATTTCCGTTTACCCGCCGATCCACATTGAGGAAAAGCACAAGCAGACCATTCTGCGCTATACCCGGGATCTGGCGAAGGCCCTGGGGGTCATCGGCCTGGTGAACATCCAGTTCATCCTCTACAACGACGAGGTGTATGTCATCGAGGTCAATCCCCGCTCCTCCCGCACCATCCCCTATATCTCCAAAGTCACCGGTGTGCCCGTCATCGACCTGGCCACCAAGGTCATGCTGGGCGCCAGGCTCCGCGACCTGGGCTACGGCACCGGGCTCTACCCGGAGGCCGCCTATTACGCCGTCAAGATGCCGGTTTTCTCGTTTGAAAAGCTCACCGACGTGGATACCGGCCTGGGCCCTGAGATGAAGTCCACCGGCGAGTGCCTGGGACTGGCCGAGACCTTCCCGCAGGCCCTGCTGAAGGCCTTCAAGGGCGCCAATATGAAGGCCCCCAAAAAGGGCGGCCGGATCATCATCACCGTCAAGGACGAGGATAAGGGGGAGATCGTGGGCATCGCCCGGGGCTTTGCGGATATGGAGATCGAGATCCTGGCCACCAGCGGTACCTGCGACGCGCTCAACGCCGCGGGCGTGCCCGCCCGTAAGGTGGCCCGGGTCTCCGAGGCCCACCCCAATATTCTGGATATGATCGCATCCGGAACGGTGGACCTGGTCATCAATACCCCCACCCGGGGCCGCAAGCACGATACCGACGGTTTCAAGATCCGCCGCTCCGCGGTGGAGCATTCCGTGGCCTGTGTCACGGCCATCGACACCGCACGGGCCATGCTCACCGTCCGTACCCAGGGACGCAGCGCTGATCTGCGCCCCATCGATATCACTGAGATTTAGGAGCAAAAAAGATGAAACACCAGTTGATCATCGTTCTGGATTTCGGCGGTCAATACAATCAATTGATCGCCCGCCGGGTGCGTGAGTGCGGGGTGTACTGTGAGGTCAAGCCCTATACCACGCCGCTGGACGCGCTCAAGGCACAAAACCCCATCGGATTTATCTTTACCGGCGGCCCCAACAGTGTCTACGACGAAAAAGCGCCCCATGTGGATCCGGCTATTTTTGCGCTGGGCGTGCCCGTGCTGGGTATCTGCTACGGCTGCCAGCTCATGGCCCAAACCCTGGGCGGGCAGGTCACCGCCGCCCAGGCCGATTCCGCCCGGGAGTACGGAAAAACCGTGACCTACTACGATCCGGACTGCCGTCTCTTCCGGGACCTGCCCAACTGCGGCGTCTCCTGGATGAGCCACGGGGACTATATGGCAAAGGTGCCCGAGGGCTTTGCTCTGGTGGCCCATACCGATGCCTGCCCCAACGTGGCCATCGCCGACGAGAGGCGGGGGTTCTATGGGGTTCAGTACCACCCGGAGGTGAACCATACCGAGCACGGCCTGGATATGATCCGCAATTTCCTCTATGAGGTCTGCGGAGCCACGGGTGACTGGAGCATGGGGGATTACCTCAAGACCTCGGTGGCCGCCATTCGGGAAAAGGTCGGTTCGGGAAAGGTACTGTTGGCGCTGTCCGGCGGCGTGGATTCCTCCGTATGCGCGGCCCTGTTGGCGGAGGCCATCGGCCAGCAGCTCACCTGCGTGTTTGTGGATCATGGCCTCATGCGCAAAAACGAGGGGGACGAGGTGGAGGCCGCCTTTGCCAAATGGGACCTGAATTTCGTCCGGGTGGACGCGGAGACCCGCTTTCTGATCAAGCTGGCAGGCGTGTCCGAGCCGGAACACAAGCGCAAGATCATCGGCGAGGAGTTCATCCGTGTCTTTGAGGAAGAGGCAAAAAAAATCGGCGCCGTGGACTACCTGGCCCAGGGCACCATCTATCCCGACGTGATCGAGTCGGGGGCGGGGGACGCCGCCGTGATCAAATCCCACCATAACGTGGGCGGTCTGCCGGACTATGTGGATTTCAAGGAGATCATCGAGCCGCTGCGCCTGCTGTTCAAGGACGAGGTGCGCCAGCTGGGCCGGGAGCTGGGGCTGCCGGAATATCTGGTCATGCGGCAGCCGTTCCCGGGCCCCGGCCTTGCCATCCGGGTCATCGGCGACCTGACCAAAGAGAAACTGGACACCCTCCGGGACGCGGACGCCATCTTCCGGGAGGAGATCGCCGCCGCGGGTGAGGAGAAGAACGTCAATCAGTACTTCGCCGTGCTGACCAATACCCGCAGCGTGGGCGTCATGGGCGACGGGCGGACCTACGACTATACCCTGGCCCTGCGGGGCGTCACGACCTCGGACTTCATGACCGCGGATTGGGCGCGGATTCCCTATGATGTGCTGGATAAGGTCTCTACCCGCATCGTAAACGAGGTAAAGGGCATCAACCGCATCGTCTACGACATCACCTCCAAGCCCCCCGCCACCATCGAGTGGGAATAAAGTACAAAAGCCCCGCAAGCCCTGATAAATCAAGGGTTTGCGGGGCTTTTTCTGTTTCCGTGGCATTACTTTGGCATTAACGCATCAAATCATCCATCTTTTTGACCGCTTCATCGCTGGTGGTGGGGTACAGGTGTCCATAGGTCCGCAGCGTCGTTTGTATGTCCTCATGGCCCAGGCGCTCTTTCACCAGCAGGATAGGCGTCCCCAGGTGGATGAGCAGGGCGGCGTGGGAATGGCGCAGATCGTGGAGCCTGATAGGGTCCATGCCGGCCTCCGCGCACCCCTTGAGCATCGCCCGCCGGAAGTAGTGCTTCGTGAACGGAAAGAGCCGGTCATCCGGCTGGGGGTCGTATAGGGCGTTCTCATAGGCCCGTATCTCATCGCACAGCTTTTCCGGCAGCGGTATCACACGGCGGCCCCGCTGCGTCTTTGGGTCCGTTATGACCTCTTCGCCCTCTACGCTCTGGAAGTTCCGGCGGACGGTGAGCGTCCGGGCCTCCAGGTCTATGTCCTCCGGGCAGAGGGCCAGCAGCTCCCCTATCCGCAGGCCGGTCCAGAACAGGACCGACAGGCCGGTCCGGGCGGGCAGCTTCTTGACGTGGGGGATAAACTCGTTGAACTGCTCCACCGTCCAGAATGACATCTCCTGGGCGTCTTTCTTGCCCACGCTACCGGCGAGCCTGGCCGGATTGATACCCAGGCCGTAGTATTTGCAGGCGTAGTTGAATATGGCTGAAAGCTGGTTGTTGATGGTCTTCGCATAGGTCGGAGCCACCTTGTCCGCGAGAAGCTGCGATTGCCACTTGCGGACGTGGGCCGGGGTGATCTCGTTGAGTGGGAGGTCCCCGAAGAACGGGAGGACCCGGTGCTCGATGAGATACCGCTTGTTCTGCATGGTGGTCCGCTTGAGACGCGGCTCCATGTCCCCCAGGTAGATTTCCGCGAAAGAGCGAAAGGTCATGTCACAGCTCCGAGCGCGGGTCCTCAAGAACTCTTCTTCAAACGCCTGGGCGTCCTTCTTGCGCTGGAAGCCCCGTTTCTTTTTGAGGCGTCGCTTGCCCTGCCAGTCGGTGTAGTAAAACGACGCGTACCATGTGTTCCTCAGTTCGTCTTTGTATGCTGGAATTTCAATCACCCTTTCGGAAGTCTCCCAAATTCATGCCAGGGCGGGCGCAGGACGGACCAGGAGCCGCGATAGGGGGCCTATGAATATACCAGGGACCCCCGGAGCGGAGAAGCGCTTATAGGGCCTCCCATGGGCCAAACACGCGCAGGCCCCTTTTCAGGAGACCCGGTAGGCCCCCGGCACGTTCTTGAGCCGGACGCCCTCGGACTGCTGGTAGTCCAGGATGAGCTGGGCGATCTCCGCAGAGGCGGCGGGGTCCCCGGCTTGCAGCGCCTCCTGGTAGTCACTCTGGAGCTGGGCAAGGTGGGCCGCCCTCTCCCTCCGGCACACAGGGCAGAGGCCGGAGACCAGGTCCGCGCAGTTTTCGATGGAGCCGCAGCTCCGACAGCTCAGATAGCCGATAGGCAAGTTTTCCACAGTTCACAACCTCCAATACCGATGTACGCTCTATTCGCGCACGCGCACGCGCATAGAGGAATATTATAATTACTAAGTCTTATATACATACTGTCTTATTATGGGGTGCTGATTGATACCACATTTTTTGGGTTTGCGGTATCAATTGATACCCTATTTTCTGAAATGCGGTATCAATTGATACCTTATTTTCCGGGCCGCTTTCTCGGTGGTCCAGTTTTCAACAGCTTTTCCACAGAGTTTTCAACAGGCTATTTCCGACGCTCTTTCTGCGCGGCCCGCATCCGGGCGTTGGCGGCGTCCACGTCCCGGCGGGCGTCCTCTGCCTGGGGTCCCTCGACGATCTCATGGCGGAAGACCTCTTCCCGGAGTATGCGCCGGACCTCCCCGTCATCCATCTTCACGCCTGGGTAGTGGCGCTCCAGGGAGCGGCGAATGGTCCCAATCATCCAGTCATTCAAGAGGACTTGACCCACTATGAAGCGGTTGAGGACCCGGCGCTGGGCGTAGAGCTGGGACAGGGCCGCGTTGCCCTCTTCCTGGAAAGCCTCGACGCTCAGCGCGTAGAGGGGCGCGTAGTCCTCTGGCCGGTTCACATTCAGCTCGCAGAAGTTGAACTCGCAGACAAGCACCGTCTCCACCGGCTTCCCGAAGAGGACCTGGTATATTCTCCAGGTGATACCGTTGGTGAGCACCACCCAATCAATCCCCGCGCTGGCCGCATAGCCTGTGGCCTGGGAGACGTGGACATCCCGGAGGGCCACGCTCACCGCCTTGCACTCCAGCAACAGGCGGACCTTGCCGTTGAGCTGGACGGCCAGATCACAAAACTGCTGCTTGATGCACAGCTCGGAAGTGATGTTTTCGTACTTGTCATAGCCGAAGACCTCACAGAGAATGTCCGTGATTATCATTACCGTGTCGCTCTCATTCCGGCCCGCAAGCTGGGCGCGGCGTAGGATAGGCTGGAACTTCTGGACGCCGGCCGATAGACGCGCCTCGGTCTGCGGGCTTATCTTCTGCATGGTATCACCCCCTGAAATCGACGTAGATTACACGGCCCGTCCGCTTGAGGACGCGGCCTCGGTGGTTCCGCCCTTTTTGACTTCGCCCAGCAGGGGCGCGGTCATTTCCTGGAGGCGGCCTATCAAGAGTATCTGCTCCCGTTCCGGCAGCTTCTCGTAAAGCTCCAGCATCTCGCGCCCGTTCTCGGACATCCCGGGGACGGGCGCTTTTTCTGCTTCCTGGCCGGTGAGCAGGTACTCCAGGGAGCAGCCTAAATACTCACATATGAGAACAATGTACTTTGCTGGAGGGTCTGTGTTCCTCTGCTTCCAGTTCGTGGTCTGGTTCGTTCCGACGCCAAGGACCTTGCACAATCCGCTGGCGGACAGACCTCTTTCATCGAGAAGGCTAAACATTCTTTCGCTTATAGTCACAAGATCACCTCCGGGTGGTATGCAGAATACCCAAAAAATTAGGTAAATTTTTTGCCCCGATTGGGAGCACGAAATGTTGACTTTGCTCCCAGATGGGAGTATAATATAATCAAGCCAAAGGAATAAGGTAAAAACCCAAAAACAAACGGCCCAGGGAACGGGCCAGAGGATAAAACAGGAAGCGGCAGTGAAAGCCGGGTCGGAAGCGGGCATAGCTCCGGGGATGACCGGCAGGCGGTAACGGCGGTACGAACGGCAACCTCTGGACCATCCCGAAGCCACAAGGCCGGGTGCAACCGGCGGAAAGGATAACTGACCTATGGAACGCAACAAGTACGATCTGCACCGCGAAGTCCTCACCCACAAGTACGCGGACATCCTCAAGAGCTTCGAGGAAACCCATGATGACCGGCGCATCGCCTGGAACTGCTACCAGCAGCTCATCGGCGCTTGCGAGGCCATGCGGGACAGCGGCATGGAAAATAGCTTCGCCTGCTGCGCGGTCAACAAGGCTATGCAGGAACAGGAAGCCGAGATTGACGGTATCGTCACCCGGTTTACCGGCAAGGTCTACAAGGGCGTCCGGTGGGTGGATGTCACTGAGACCGACATCTACTCCTTGAGCAGCACCGAGATTGACTATGAAACGGAAATGCGGCTGTGCGAGCTGGACGCCGAAATCGCGGCCCACTTTCTGAGCGGCGACGCAGACAAGCAGGCGGCCTGTGAGCGGGAGCTTGACTGCATCCTGGGCGGGATTGAGAACGGCAAGCAGTTCTTCCAGGCCCTCACCGCCCGGAACCGGGCGTACCGGGCGGCCCACAAGGAGTAGACGCCATGGAGCCGCAGGAAATCACCCAGGCCGAGGCCGCCGATCTGCTGGCCTCCGGCTTTGAGACCGGGCGGTATGAGCCGCTGGGCCTCTTCCTGGTGGGAGAGGCCGGCGGCACCTGGACCGGGATTGACAACAGCACCGGCCATGCCTGGACGGAAGAGTTTGGAACCAAGGCCGAGTGCCTGGAATGGCTGAAAGGAGAGAATGAAGTTGGCTAAGAGGCTAAGCGTCCTGTCTTTCCTCTGCTGCATCGGAGCGGCGAGCGATGATATTCCCGTGACCGTCAAGGAGGGACCTAAGACCATCGGAACCGCAAAGAGCCTGCGGTGGCTGGAGCTGCACGGGTCCCCCGGAGTTCTGGAAGCCCGCCTGGAGTATGCGGTCATCGGGAAGCAGGAAATCACCCTCCAAATCAGGCTCAAGGACTACAACACCAAGAGGCCGTAAACCGCCGGTGCAACGGCGGCCAAGTGCGAAAGGAGCTAACCAAATGGCAACCAACATCAAGGACAAAATCGCTAAGCTGCTGGCCCTGGCAGAAAGCCCGAATGAGAACGAGGCCAAGGCCGCGCTGCTCAAGGCCCGTGAACTCATGGCCGAGCACAAGCTCAGACCCGAGGACGTCAAAAAGGCCAAAAAGGAAAAGGTCATCCGCAAGGTCCTGGACATCACTTGCACCGCCATGACCAATCCCTGGGCCGCGTCCCTCTCCGCTGTTGTTGCGGAGCATTACTGCTGCCGAGCCTACCGCTACCGGAGCGCCGGTAGCAAGAAGAACAAGATTGGCCTGGTGGGGCTGGAAGAGGACTTCGAGATTGCCCAGCGAATTGTGATATACGCCCATGAGTGTGTCATGGCCGGTATCAAGGCCCAATTCGTCAGGGACCCCAAGGACCCTCCAGGAACCTACCGCGAGAAGTGCAACGCCTATGGCTGGGGGTTTGCCCGGGGAGTGAACAAGGCTTTTCGGGAGCAGGAAGAGCAGCACCAGGAATGGGGCCTTGTGATGGTAGTCCCTCAAGCTGTGGATGACAGCATGGCCGACATGGGGAAAAAGACGCAGTTTGGCACTGAGCAGACCGGCGGCTGGCGCGACGCCTACCGCGCCCTGGGCTTTCAGGACGGCAGACGGTTTGACCCCGCATCCCGCCTGTCTGATGGTGTTCCTGGACAGCTTATGATTGGAGGTTGATGCCGATGAAGTGCAAGAACTGTGGGTGCGAAGTCATCCGCATCCGGTCAGGAGGGCGCAGCGTCGTTTGTGACGCCGCTCCGATCACCTACTGGAGCGTCCGGGATGGAGCCTCGATGTCAGAGATGTTATCCCTGCTGACCCCGAACGGGGAAAGCATCTACGGGACGCCTGCTGGAAAGCTGGAGAACGCCGTGGGTGTGGCCTACCACCCCCACACTTGCGGACTGTTGCCCATCTTCCACCGTGGCCGGGATAGCTGGAGCCGCCCGGTCTACGATGACGGAACGGGCCGCCTCCTGGTGGACGTGGACCCGCGAGCTGGCCGAAAACCGGACATCTGCACGAAGCAGGGCAACGCCTTTGACGGTGAACCCTGCGACCCGGTAGATGGAGATTTTATCTTCATTCCGCGCCGGGACACCTGGTAACAGTATATACCAGAACGTCCCAAAAAACAAGCCGTATAAATTAGATACAAGGAGGAACCAAGCATGAGAACGGCAAACCGAGTTAAGCCGAAGACCGACTTCGGCATTGAGGTCCGGCTCTTCACCGCACAGACCGGAATGACGGTGAAAGAGCTGGCCGAGCGGTCCGGCGTCAAGTACACGACGCTGATTGAGACCACCACGGGCCGCTGTGCAGGCCACCAGCTCATCCCCATTGTCCGGGAGTACATGGCGAACTACGAGCAAAAGGAGGCATGACCCATGGCGATGAAGCCCCTCAAGACCGCCCACGATATGTTCTACTTCGTGGAGGACGTGATGCAGATTTTGGGCTACTCCAAGTCTAAGAGCTACAAGGTCATCAAGAGCCTCAACCGCGAGCTGGAGAACCAGGGCAAATGCACCTGTGACGGGCGCGTCATCAAGCGGTATTTCCATGAGCGCTACGGCCTGGATGAGCTGAACGCGTCCGCGAGACGGGGGGCGTAGCCATGGAGAAGAGCAAGAGACGCCGGAGCTATGCCCGCGCCTACTACCGGCTGTCCGTCCTCTGCCTTGCGGCCATGGTAACGGCCCGCCTCATTCTACTGATGATTGATGTCATCCAGCTTCAAATCCAGACCGCCGGGGCTTTTTCAATCCCCGCGAGCGCGGCAATCTTGGTATTCACCGGCTGGGAGCTGAGAACCTGGACCGGTCAAGGAAAGGAGAAAAAATCATGTGGACCTACAAGTGTGACCGCTGCGGAGCGGCGCTTGACCCCGGAGAGCGGTGCGACTGCCAGGACCGCCCGGTCAAGTACAACGGCAAGCCGATCTTCACCCAGGAGAA
Organism: Flavonifractor sp. DFI.6.63; assembly: GCF_024462255.1. Classification (NCBI taxonomy): domain Bacteria; kingdom Bacillati; phylum Bacillota; class Clostridia; order Eubacteriales; family Oscillospiraceae; genus Flavonifractor; species Flavonifractor sp. DFI.6.63. The sequence continues at coordinate 21,699 of NZ_JANGBE010000007.1, forward strand.
CTTCAACTACTCCGAGGCCAAGATAGGCGACTATGTGGAGCAGGCCGTTGTGGATGACGCCATGGACTGTCTGCCTCCGGCCTCGATGAGCGCCCGGTGCGCTCAGATGGGCGAACCGTACTCCCACCGGGAGGACCCGGAGACCGGGCGGCTCCGGCCTACTTACTACACGTTCAAGCGTGTGGCCGGAGAGTGGCCTAACGGTATCTGGCAATTCTGCGGCTGCTGCTTCCAGGGCGAGACCGTCCCCCGTGGCAAGGACCCGATCTACTGCTGAGAGGGGGCCGAAACGATGAAGCGAAGCTGCGGGGGGGGGTACTATGTGCAGGCGTCAGACCCTCACGACCCTGTCTCCGGCGGAACGGAGCGTAGCCGAGCAGCATTACCGGCTTGTGGAGTGGTACGTCAGACATCGGGGCCTCCCGGTGGATGAATACCTCGATGTTGCCGTGTTCGGCTATCTGCTGGCTGTGAAGCGGTGGTTTGCCCGCCCGGACCTTTACCGTTATGAGTTTACCACCATCGCCTGTGCTGCCATGCGGAGTGCAATCGGCAACGAGCAGCGCAAGCAATCCAGGCGCATTAAGACCGTGAGCCTGGATGACCCCATCCCAGGCACGGACGGCATGACCTGGGAAGACATCATCACCGAGGACCGTCTTGTGTACTCGGCATAGGAGGAATAAGCGTGAAAATAACCTACAATCTGCAAGTGCTTCCCCAGCGGAAGAATAGCCGTAAGGACAGCGAAGAGACAACCGCGCTCAAGGCATTCCTCGCGGACAGCGAGAAAAAGAACATGGTCTTTGAGTACGATACCCCGCAAGAGGCTAAGAAGCGCTATGACAGTATGCGGAACTACCGCAACGCCAACAAGCTCCAGGACATCTACGATATGTGGCGAAGCGAGGCCCTGATCTGCATTGTGAAGACTAAGAAAGGAGCCGCGAAGAAATGAGCTACTACACCATCAATGAAGAGGCCGCCCGCACCGCCAACGACTTAAACAGCCACTATACCTACCGCGAGGGAAGCGCTACGGCTTCATACCGGAGGCAGGTGGATGAGGCTACCGAGCTGGCCGAGCGCCAGAAGAAGCGCGTGGACCCCATGTACCATGAGAAAATCGACCGGCTGCTTGACCTCTACTGTCGGAAATTGGCAGAAAATTTGAATGACAAGTATGCCATTGCCGCCCGCTGCCCCTCTATGCTGGTATCTGGCAGAGCGAACTTCCCAGTTCAAAAGAAAAAGAAGCAGAATGCGGCCGAAGAGCGCAGGCTCGAAGAGTGGAAGCACATCCAGGGCTTGCTTGATAAAATCCGCAGCGTCGGCACCGGCGGTATCAGCTCCGATGACCCGCAGGCCGTGGAGAAGCTGGAGGCGAAGCTCGCCACCCTGGAGAAGCACCAGGAGATGATGAAAGCGGCCAACGCCGCCATCCGCATGAAAGACCCGGCCAAGGGAGACGCCAAGCTCGCGGAGCTGGGCTACACCCCGGAGGACATCGCCAAGCTCAGAGAGCCGGACTTCTGCGGGCGCATCGGTTATCCGGCCTACGCGCTCCAGAACAACAACGCCAATATCCGGCGCATCCGTGGCCGGATCGCAGAACTCAAGAAGCGGACCGAGAGCACCCCGGAGGGCTGGGAGTTTGACGGGGGCCGGGTCGTGGTGAACACCACGGAGAACCGCCTCCAGGTCATCTTCGATGGGAAACCCGACGCGGACGTCCGAACCGAACTCAAGGGAGAGGGCTTCCGGTGGGCGCCGTCGCAGGGCGCATGGCAGCGGCAGTTGACCGACAACGCCATGAGAGCCGCCCGCCGGTTGAAGTGCATCGCGCCCCAGGTCTGAACCATCTACCAAAATCATACCAGAAAGCGGGTGAATGAGAGTGGCTATCACAGCAACAAAAAAGCCCCCCGCGTATCTGCGGGAGGCAAGGATGAGGGCCGGATTTGTCAGCCGCGGAACGGCCTCGACTGTTGTTCCGTTTTCGCCGGAGACCATAGGCCGCCATGAGCGCGGCGACGTGGAGATGGAGCCGGAAGACGCCCTGGTCTATGCGGAGTGCTACCAAAGCCCGGACATCCTACCCAGGTATTGCGCCACCTGTCCGGTAGGACGGGCAATCGGGAGAACGGCCACCGACCGTCCCCTTGCCCATGCGACGCTCAGGGTCCGGCGGCTCATCGAGGACGGCCAAGACGTGGCCGACCGCCTGGAGGAAATCGCCTTTGACGGCGTGATAGATGCCTCTGAGCGGACCGACTTCATGGAGGCCCTGGACTTCCTGCGGAAGCTGGAAGAGAGTATCAACGACATCATCTTGATTGGCTTAGGAAAGGAAAAGGCCGCCCCCGGTGCAACGGGAAGCGGCCAAGCGCGAAAATAACTAACCTGGAGTTATTGTAGCACATTCCTACCGGCCCTGTCAAGCCGAAAGGAGATTACCCAATATGGAAAATGCCATCGTCCAACTCAACAAGTACCCCAAGGACAAGTACAACGTCCTGGTCCCCGTCACCACCATGCAGGTAGCGAGCAACCTCCAGCGGATCACCGTCTCCGAGGTCCAGCTCGACGTCCGGCAGGACAGCTCCAACCGGGGGCCGAGCAAGGACATCTACTACGAGAAGTCCAGCAGCGCCTTTGCCATCACCAAGGTAGGCGGCATGAAGCTGGCTGCGGCGGCCAACATCAGCATCGTGGACACCGCCACCGAGCGGACCGAGGGCTGCCAGCGGTGCATTGAAATGGCACGGGCCACCGGAAAGCCCAGGGTATGCGGCACCTGTGAGCACGTCCACGACGTAGCTGTCACCGTGACTATCCGGGTCCCGGAGCCGTCCGGCGGCTTCCGGCTGATGAAAGCCACCAAGGAGATTGACTGCACACTGGAGGCCGCCGGGATGAAAGACGGAGCCAACGGTCAACAGTTCAGGCGCTTCCTCCCCCACCGCACCGCCATGGCTGAGAGCAAAGCCTTTATGCGGGCTATCCGGGCCGCCCTGGGCCTGGCCGGGACCTACGCCTACGAGGAACTGAAAAAGCCCTTTGTCGTGGCCCGCGTGGTCCCCAACCTGGACGCCCCGGAAATCAAGCAGGCCGTGGCGAGCAACTACCTCCAGTCGATGGGTATGCTCTTTGAGATGCCCACCCAGGCGTCCAGGGCGAGCCTCCCGGCGGCGCAGGCCGCCGAGACCGTCACCCCCTACGAGGATGAGGGGCCTATGCCCTGGGATGAGGCACCGGAAGAGCCGGAGGATAGCTGGAGCAGATCGCCGGAGTACGGAGCTGCCCCGGATTGGGCGGACCCGGAGCCGCAGGGCGTGTTCTGTTCGGAGTGCCGCCGGGAGATTACCGGCGGTCAGAGCAGGAATGGCCGTAAGTGGAGCGCGGAGGACATTGCCGGGTATAGTCAGCGCACCTATGGGCGGGTCCTCTGCCCTGAGTGTCAGGAGAAGATGAAAGGAGCGCGGAGATGACGGTTATTGAGTTCGCGGAAAAGCGGCTGGAGGAAGAGAGCGGCTACAACCTTGACGATGCCCGCTATTGGGCGGCCTACCTGGACGGCGCGAGGGCGCAGAAGCGAGAGGATGAGGAGGCGAAAGGCCATGATTAAGATACTGCACACCGGCGACATTCACCTGGGGGACCTGGCAGGCCCCACCAGGGGCGGCGCAAATCTGCGCCGCCAAGACACCTTGCGGTGCATGGACGCCATCGTGAACAAGGCCCGGACGGAGGGGCCGACCGTGACCATCATCGCGGGCGATCTCTTCAATCGGTCCCGCGTGTGGGCCGACACCGCCCTGGATGACGTCAACGACGCCATTTCCCGCTTCATCGTCCCCCTGTGCGAGTACAGCGACGCGGTGGTGCTGCTGTTCGGCACGATGAACCATGATAACCCCCGCGCCTTTGAGGTTATCCGCAAGGCGACGCCCGACCTCAAGAACCTATACATTTACACCGAGCCGAGGGTGGAACGTCTGGTGACATCGGAGGGGCCGGTCCAGATTATGGCCGTCCCCGGCTTCGACAAGGCGCGGCTGCGCCTCTTCTGCCCCGGCGCCGACAAGGAGACGGAGAACCGGAACGCCACCGCCCTTGTCAACGACATCATCCTGGGGCTGGCTACGGAGCTGGACAGGAGCCTCCCCTCCATTCTCACGGCTCACTACACGGTAAGCGGGAGCGAGGCAGACAACGGCAGCACGTTCCTTGCTGGACAGGATGTGGTGGTCCTCCCGGCTACCATCGACGCGGCGGGCGTGGACCTGGCCTGCTTCGGCCACATCCACAAGCCCCAGCGTCTCAGCTCCACCACACCGGCCTACTACTGCGGGAGCGTGAACCAGCTCACTTTCAACGATGAGGGGACCGCTCACGGCTTCTGGCTACACCAGCTTTCAGACGGGGACCGGAGCGTTGTCTCGGAGTTCCAGCGCACCCCGGAGCGAGTACACCGGACGGTGACGATGAAGCAGCAGGACGTGGCAGACTTCATCTCCAGCGGCACCCTCAATCCTGGGGACGTGGAGGGGCGCGTGGTCCGGGTCCGGTATTCCTGCACACTGGAGCAGGAAAAAGCCTTTAACCGGGCCGAGCTGCAAAAGCGCCTGATGGACGCTGGCGCGTTTTATGTGGCCGAGATTATCCCGGATGACGTGGAGGCCCTGGACGCCAAGGACCAGCTCACGGAGCACGACGGCCCCGCCGAGTGCCTGTCACGCTGGCTGGAGACCAACGACATCACAGGCGAGAAAGCGGCCCGCCTCATGGAGCTGGCCGCGCCGATCATCAAGCAGGCCGACGATGGACGCGAGGACAGCAAACACGCTGGAGCATTTATGCCCCGGACGATTGAGGTCAAGAACTACCGGAGCTACACGGAGGCGGCCTTTGACTTCTCCCCGGTACACATGGCAATGGTGAACGGCCAGAACGGTGTCGGCAAGTCCTCCCTCTTCATGGACGCCATCGCGGACTGCCTCTATGAGCAGACCCGGAAAGAGGACATCGGCGGCTGGGTCCGCGACGGGACGAAGAGCGGCAGCATCACCTTTACCTTTGCCCTGGGCGGGCAGGACTACCGGGTCATCCGCACCAGGACCAAGAGCGGGCGCGGTACCCTGGCCCTCCAGCGGTGGAACCCGGAGGGGGACGCCTGGGCAGATGAGAGCGACACCACCATGAAACTGACCCAGGCCCGCATTGAGCGGCTGCTCGGTATGGACTGCAACACCTTTTGCAGTATCGCCCTCATCCGGCAGGACGCCTACGGCCTCTTCCTGGACGCCGACAGCGACCGGCGCATGGAGGTCCTGTCCGCGCTCCTGGGCCTGGACATCTACGGCAGGATGGGGGACATCGCCAAGGCGTCCGCTACGGAGCAGCGCCGCGCCATCGCCGCCCTCAAGGAGCGCATCAACGTCCTGGGCGAGCAGATCAGCGAAAAGGATGAGTTGCTGGATGAGGACATGGTGCTGTCCGAAGAGATGGACGAAGCTGTCCATGACGTAGCATCCGGCGAGGCGGACATCCGGGCGCTGGAGAGTGCCGAGGCCCTGCTTGCCGAAGTGATACGGCAGGCCGAGGACAAGGACGCCCAGGCCAAGGAATATGACCGGGAGCGCGACAGAAAGGCCCTGGAGCTGGAGAAGCTGGAGGGCCAATACCAGGACGCCCGCCACCTTGCAAACGGCCTCAGAGACGCCCAGGACGCCGCTGAGAGGGTCAAGGCGGCACGGGCCAAACTCCAGGACCTCTCCCCCAAGGTGGACCGGGACAAGGAGCTGCTGAAAGAGCTGGCCCGCCTCCGGGAAGCAATCGGCAAGGCGGAGCTGGACGCGGAGGCGGCCCGGAGAAAGCTCCGGCAGTATCAGGACATCATCGGCAGAAAGCCAGACGTGGAGGCGGCCCAGGCCGCGCTTGACGCCCTGGCCCCGGCGAAAGCGGAGGCTCAGGAGCGGCTTGCCAAGTCCTTTGAGACCACCAAGGCGCTGCTGGCCGCACGGGAGGCCAAGGACAAGCACCTGGCAGACAGCCGGGTCCGCATCGGGGAGCTGCAATCCCGCCTTGCGGCGGCCCAGGCGGAGGCCGGGAAGCTGGCCGACAGCGGTTGCCCCGTGCCGGAGACCGCTACTTGCAAGTTCCTGGTGTCCGCTGTGGCGGCTCAGGCCGCCATCCCGGAGCTGTCCTACTCCCTGGAGACCATGAAAGCGGAGGACCGCGCCCGGTATGAAGAGCTGACGAAAGCCTATGAAGAGGCCCTGGCAGCGCATGAGGCCCTGGGCAATCCGTCGGGGGACCTAGCAGAGCTGGAGGCCAAGGAGCATACCTACCGGACCATGACCGCCATCGCGCCGCAGATCGCGGCGGCGGAAGCGAAGCTGGAGGAAATCACCGCCTCCATCCAGACCGCCGAGCAGACCGCCCAGGACGCCAAGGAGCGGACTGTGGAGATTGACGCGGAGCGGGCGGCCCTGGGGCTGGCGGTCATCGAGTACCAGGCCGCGCAGAAGAGCATCGAAGACGATGAACCCATCGCCGGACATCTGGCCGACTGCCAAGCGGCCGGCGCGACCGCCGACGCCCTGGAGCCGCATCTTGAGCGCCTGCGCCTGGAGATTGCAGAGCTGACCCGGAAAGTCATCACCGCGCACCAGGAGGCCGAGGACATCCGGCAGCGAGCACCGAAAGCGCCTGGGGACGTTAAGGGCCTGCGGGCCGTCCTGGAGAGCCGCCGGAAGAGCCTCACCGAATTTGCCACCCAGCGCGGGGTCATCAAGGCCAAGCTGGAGGCGATCTCCGAGGCCGAAGCTCAGACGGCAAAGCTCCGGCGGGACATCGAGGACGCGGCGGCCACCCTGAATGACTACACGGTGCTCACTCAAGCCTTTGGCCTGGACGGTATTCAGTACATGATTATCCGGGGCGTAGTCCCGGAGATTATGAGGCAGAGCAACGACATCCTGGCCGCCATGACCGGCGGGCGCATGGCCGTTGACATCCGCACCGAGCGCGAGCAGAAGAGCACGAAAACGGTAGTCAACAGCCTGGAGGTCTGGATTAACACCATCACCGGCGGGAACCGGCCCTATCAGTCCCACAGCGGCGGCGAAAAGGTCAAGATTGCCCTGGCCGTCACCCTGGGCCTGGCCGACGTCAAGGCACGGCGGGCGGGCGTCCAGCTCGGTATGCTCTTCATCGACGAGCCGCCCTTCCTGGACGCGGACGGGACGGAGGCTTACGCGGACGCGCTGGTGAACATGGCGGCCAGAAACCCCAATATGCGGATTTTGGCTATCTCCCATGACCCGACCATGAAAGCGCGGTTCAGTCAAAATATCATCGTGACCGGCGGCGAAGACGGTAGCTCTGTAACGATGGAGTGAAACCCATGAGGCCGGGCGGCCTCAAATCCACGGAAAGGAGGGGTCCGCCTGAGGTACATCATGGAGCACCGAGCTTTCGCCAACCGCATGAGGCGGACCCCTCTATCCATGGCCGCGCAGCTCCTATGGTACAAGCTGATGGATTTAGCCAATAGCCTGCGTTGGCCGGAGCACTTCGCATTGGACAACAGTAGGCTATGCACGATGATAAACACCACGGCAAAACGAACTGCCATATCCGCCCGACAGGAGCTTATAGACGGCGGTTATCTGGACTTCACCCCTGGCATCAAGGGGCGGCCCAGCACCTACCATCTCCGCTCAGTGGAAGAGATGGAGGGCTGGCAGCCGCCCCCGGATGACCTGGAGGGAGACTTCCTGGCAGAGTTCAAAGAGGACCCGACAAGCTATTTCGGCTACACGGAGGCCCTGGGGGTGGAGCTTGCGGAGACAACCGCCCACCTGTGGGCAGAGTTCTTTCCAGGCAAGACCCCTGGACCATACGATGAGAAGCGGACGTTCTTCCAGATCATGGTCCAGTCTCAGAATGAGGATGGAGAGTGGTCCATGTCATTCCCGGAGGAAAACAAGGAGCTGCTGGGCTACGCCTTTGAACAGGGCCGGAAGCGTGGGAAGCTCTTTTGGGGGTACATTGAGAGCGTCATGCGAAATCTTAGGGACTGTGGCATTAAAACCGTAGAGGAAGCCTACGAAAACGAAGAAAAATTCTATGAACGGAGAGGATGGAACAAGTGAAAGAACGGACGATGACCCTTGCTTGCGGTGCCCTGTGCGCCCTGGTGTTTGTGAGCGCCCTGTTTACGCCGGGGCAGGCCAGAGGCGCGGCCTTTGCTGAGCCTGCGGACGCGACGGAGCTTCCGGTCCTGATGGTGGACCCGACGCCTACCCTCACCGCATCGCCGGTCCCCACCGTCTCGCCCTATCCCGGTTGGACCGAGGAAGAGGTTGAGATGCTGGCCTGCGCGATCTACCAGGAGGCGGGCGGGGACGCCTGCTGCGACCTGTGCCGCCATCGTGTGGGCGATGTCATCCTGAACCGGATGGAGGATGACCGTTTCCCGGACACCGTGGAGGAAGTGCTCACGGCCTACCGGCAGTATGGGCGCTTTTATTGGACTGGCGTAGTGTGGCCGGACCGGGCCGTCAAGCCCGGAGAGGCCCACGCCGTTGCGCGGGCCTGGGAGACCGCACGGGACGTCCTGAGCGGTGAGCACTCGGACCTTTACGGGCAGGGGTACATCTACCAGGCCGAATTTGAACAGGGAGCCGACGTCATCTACTGCGAGGACTGCGGTATCTACTTTGGGAGGTAAGCCGAGGATGGAAAAAGATACGCCTGTATGCTCGGAGTGCCATTACATGGAACTGATGGGACGGGCAAAGCTCACGGCAAATAGCTGGCACAGAAAAGGCCCTCGGGGTGAATGTGTATGCAGACACCCGGACGCGCTGGAGACGTTCAAGAGGACGTGCCCGCGCAGTCCACGTATGCCGGGTTTTATCGCCTTTACTGCACCGGGAGAAAGTGCTCCGCAAATCAAGACATCTCCCCGGTGGTGTCCGAGGCGCATCCGCTAAGGAGGTGAGGCCCCGTGAGTAAGACAGCACCACGCCGATGTAAGCTCTTCAACTGTGACCGGCGGCACGGAAACATCTGCTGCGCCGATTGCGGCTACCGGGATAAGAATTGCAAGAACCCCCGCTTGAACCACCCGACCCGGTGCGGACAGGTCAAGCCACCACAGATAAACCACGGCCAGAAGCCGTGGAAATAAAAATCAGGAGGAATTTACCATGCAAGAGCAAAAGAGGACTTTCAAGTACGGAGACGTGTTCCACGTGGCCGGTCTGGACTGGATTGTGCTACGGACCACTCCGGCGCCGATGCCGGGCTGCTCCGATCTCTACTTCTGCGAGGCCACCGAAGACGTCTTCCGTGCCCCCTTTGATGAGAATGACTGCAACGACTGGAACAAGGCGAGCCTGCGGAAGCGGCTCAACGGCGAGTTCCTGGATAACCTCATCGCTGAATGCCCCGGCCTGAAAGACGCCATTGTCCCCACCTACCGCGACCTGACCGCCGATGATGGCCTCCGGGACTACGGAAACTGTCTGGACAAGGTAACGATGCTCACCGCCGATGAGTACCGGCAGACCCGCGATCTGCACCCCGCGCCGGAGCATTGGCGCTGGCTCATCACGCCGGACGGGACCCCGAAGAGTTCCGGGACCTCTTACGTGCGCTGCGTGTACTCGGACGGGGGCCTCACCGACGGCAACGCGTACCACGGCCACCGGGGTGTGCGCCCGGCTTTAACTCTGAAATCTGACATCTTGGCATCTATCCTTGACGCCGAGGACAAGAAGAGAGCGGCAGAAATCCGGCCCGCCGACGGTCCGCAGCCTGGAGTGGATGAGACCCCGGAGCAAGCGGAAATGGCCCTCTATGAGCAGGCCGTGGAGCAGTTCGGGGAGAGCGCTCAAATCCTCATGGCGGTGGAAGAGATGAGCGAGCTGCAAAAGGCCCTACTCAAGTATCTGCGCTTCAAGGACCATGAGCAGGGCGATGAGGCGGAAATCCTGGCGGCGATCTCCGAAGAGAGGGCCGATGTGGAAATCATGCTGAACCAGCTCCACGTCATCTTCGGTGACAACACCGACATGGAGATTGCCAAGCTGGAGCACCTTTGCGAGCTACTGGGTGAATGACGATGCTGCTGTTTACGTGGACCCTCTTCATCCTGATTACATTTTCTGGATTTTGCTACACCTTTGGGGGCAAGACCATGAATGACCGGAGCAACGGCGCAAAGGTTACATCTGCGGGCCTGCTGGCCCTGTCTATTCTAATCGCGTTTGGAGTGTAGCCTATGCACGATGAAGTGTTCACCATCCCGGCCCGCCGGTGCAAGCGGTGTGGAGGTCTGCTGACATCCTCCCAGGGCTTGCGGGATGGGTACGGTCCCTGCTGCCTGCGGAAGATAAAGCAGGAAGAGGCCGACCGGAAGATGATGGAGAACCAATGCAGCTTATTTGACATGGGGGCCACCGCCCCCAAGCGCGAGGGAGACTGACCTATGAATATTCACAAGACCGACATTGAGTGGTGCAGCCACACATGGAACCCCGTAACGGGGTGCAAGCACGGGTGCGAATACTGCTACGCCCGGCGCATGGTGTCCAGGTTTGGCCCGCACCCCTGCGAGCGGCCCATCATTGAGCCACTGGAGGTACTACCCAAGGGGACCGGGTGCTACTACGTGGAGCAGCCTACCAAGCTCTGCGACGAAACCGGGGAGCCTGCGCGCTCTACCGCGTACCCCAAGGGCTTTGCCCCCACCTATCACGCCTACACCATGGACTATCCTGAGAAGCGGAAGACGCCTGCACGGATCTTCGTCTCCAGCATGGGAGACCTGTTCGGGGAGTGGGTGCCGGACATCTGGATTGAGGATGTCTTCGCCGCCTGCAAGCGAGCGCCGCAGCATACTTACCTGTTCCTCACCAAGAACCCGCAGAGGTATCTTGACATGGGCCACGCCGGGAAGCTTCCCATGGAGCGGAACTTCTGGTATGGGACCACGATCACCAGCCCCGAAACGGAATACTTTGGAGCTTCCTGCGTCAACACGTTCTTGAGCATTGAGCCGCTGCTGGAGCCGTTCAGCGCGGATGACTGCGCCGGTTTCCGGCGGTTGGGCGAGCCTCTTTGGGTCATCATCGGAGCCATGACCGGGCCGGGAAGCAAGCGAAAGCAGCCGAAGCGGGAATGGGTAGAGGCCATCACGGAAGTTGCTCAGTCTGCCGGGGTCCCTGTCTTTATGAAAAACAGTCTGAAAGACCTGTGGGGCGGCCCTCTCATTCAGGAGTACCCGGAGGGCATGGTACGGGTAGACGGAAAATAACTGGAGGGAGAACTATTGAAGAAGCGAAGCTGCCGGAGGACCGGCTTTGAACAGGAGCAGCACGACCGGGCAATCCGGGTGCGGAAGATGACCGACGCTCAGCTCTGCGCCTACCTGGATGAGCTGGAAGGGCGCAACCGCTCTATCGTCATCTCGCAGGATGAGCTTGAGAAAGTCATCAACGGCTTTATTGACAGCCTGGCTACCAGGAGCGACACCGGCCTGCGGGTCAGCGACGCCACCATCCGTAAAATCCGGGCCATGGCCGTTGAAAATGGCTACCTCCGGCCTACCGGCGGAGGCGAGGCATGAGCGAGTATCGAAAGAAAATCACCATCCGCGTATCGTCGCAGACAGCCTACCACCTGGAGGCCGAGGCTGAGCGCCTGGGTATTTCCCCTGGGCGCGTGGTGGATGAGCTGATGAGAGCGGCGAAGTCCTGTGGAGAAGTGTGTGGAATTTGTGGAAAACACCATAAAAAACGAACAAATAAGCCTTAAAAGTTAGGAGAGTAGACAATGGGCATCTATGGTGCGGCGCTGAGGGAGCTGGAACAATACCGGAGGGATGAGGCGGCGGGCCTGCTACTGCGCTTGCCGGTCCCCCTGGGCGCTACGGTATGGCGGGTACGGGATAACCCGGCCTGTCACTACGGGGTCCGGGAGGCCGAGAAGTTCCTCTTTGGCAGAGTAGTCACCCCGCGCCGCATTGTAGAGCCTATCCCCTTTACCCTGGCCCTGCTGGATGCCTGGGGGAAGACTGTATTCTCCACCGAGGCTGAGGGGAGGACGATGTTAGAGCATGACACCAAACGAGAGGGCGAAAGCAGCCCTTAGATACCAGAACCGGAAGAACCGCGCCCAGGGAGCCTTTTTTGAGCAGATGATAAACGGGGCCTGCGACTTCTACCGGAGCCGCCAGATCGCGGACATTGAGAAGACGCCGGAGCCGATGCAACCGACTAAGGACCTGGGCGGCGGGAAGTTCATCGCGCACTACACCAGCACGGCCCAGGCCGACTACAAGGGCTTTCTGTTCGGAGGCCGAGCGGTCAACTTCGAGGCCAAGTACACCGACGTTGAGAAGATGACCCAGGACCGTGTGACAGCGGACCAGACGGAGCGCCTGGAGCGGGCGCATCAATTCGGAGCCGTGGTCTTTGTCCTGTGTTCCTTTGGGTCCGTGGGATTTTACCGCGTCCCCTGGACAGTCTGGCGGGACATGAAAGGCCGGTTTGGGCATAAGTACATCACGCCCCAGGAGGCAGCGCCCTATGAGGTCCGCATCGGCGGCCCTGGTGTGCTGCTGTTCCTGGAGGGATTGGAGGACACACCATGAGTAATTTTCAGAAAGACGTCCAGCTTCTTGCAGACCTCCAAGGTCTCATTGAGAAGCGGGAGAAGCAAGTCAACCCACCGGAGGGCAGCACCGCCATCATGGGCGCCATCTCGCCGGTGCTGCGGGCTGCTATGCCAGCCGCGCAGAAAGCGGCTCAGCGTGAGCTTGACATCCTGGTTCGAGTAAAGAACCGCTTGGGCGAGCTGATGGAGGGCCAGAGATGAGCGCCCGCCGGGAAAAGCGCCTCCGGGCGCTGGAGCGCCGGGTGGAGGCGCTGGAGACCATCGCCGCTACTCCGGTGTTCATCCACACCCAGGGAGACGGCAAGGAGGACTACGTTTTGGACGCCGTGTGGAGCAAAGAAACAGCCGACACCTACCCCGACAAGCGGGCCGGCCTGCTGGACCGGATTAAGAATATCTTTACTGGAGGGCATGAGAAATGAAACAGTACATCGGGACCAAGATTATTGAGGCTGAGCCTGCCTACCGCTGCATGGACGGCCACGGGCACATCACCATCACTGATGACCTGCCCGTGGCGTTCCCCAACTTCCCCAGCGTGGAGGACGGCTACCGCGTCCGGTACGCGGATGGGTATGTGAGCTGGTCCCCCAAGGAAGCGTTTGAGGAAGCCTACCGGCCCACGGACGCTATGAACTTCGGCCTTGCCATTGAGGCCGCGAAGAGGGGCGCCAAAATTGCCCGGCGCGGATGGAATGGCAAGGGCCAGTATGTGGAGCTGGCGTCCGCGATTTCCTATGTAACCCCCGGCGGGGAGACCGTCAACGCCGAGCATGAGGCCATCGGCAACCGGGCCTTTGCCTTTGTGGGAAGCTCTGGTGTGCAAATGGGCTGGCTGGCCTCCCAAGCGGATATGCTGGCCGATGACTGGCACATCGTCAAGTGAACCACGGAGGATGAGATATGGACAAGTATATTTCTGATCTGCTGGAGCTGATTAAGGCCCACCCGGAGCTGCCTATCGTCCCGATGGTGGACAGCGAGATTGTATGCGATGACGGGTGCGCTCGCTGGATGGGGGCCTGGGGTCCGGCCAGTGTCACAAAGTACCTGGTTTCAGAGGAACACATCTTTTTCTTTGACGATGAAGATGTTGAGGCCGTTCTCATCGAAGTAAAGGGGTACGATGAATTTCTCTCCATGACGGACAAGGAGGCCCGGGAAGCCTATAACGCCCTCCCCTGGGTGGAGTGCATCGCCGTGGACATCAACACGCCATGAGCTGCTACGGGTGCGCCTGCGATCACTGTCTCTACAATGCAGAGCTGGAGGCGTGGTACATAACGCCGGGCGAGGTCCAGAACGCCGAGGACATCTGCTTCTGCTGCGATGAGTGCAAGCACTACGACGGCGACTTCTCCAAGCGCAGCCAGTGGCGCCCGGACTGCCCAAGGCACAAGTTCCCGGAAAAGTACCTTGAGATGCAGAGGATAGTTGAGCAGCGGAGGGCGAGGGCCGCAGAGACGCGCCGAAGAAACTTCCAGATCATAAAGGGCGGGAAGCCCTGAGCAAATAAAAAAAGCCGCCTCCCCCGGAGGGAAGACAGCCCGTGACAAAGCTATTTTACCACATGGGAGGCGACAAAATCAATGGGCAAATCACAGGAGAACATCAGGGACATCATCATGCAGGCCGTTGAAGCCGGACGCATCTCTGCCGAGCGCACCGCCAAAGATGCTTTCAAGGCTACTGAGCGCCGTCTCTACGGCCTGCCCACCCTGAAAATCAAGCTGGAGGATGACCTTGAGCGGCTGGAAGAATTCAAGCTCTACGGACCGAGAGAGCGGAGCAAGAGCATCACCCGGTTTGTCAAGAACGGGAACCGGCTTACCCCGGATGAGATATGGGAGGCCGTTCTCATGGACATGGAGGCTACCATCGCGGCGGACCGCTATGAGATTGAGACCATGGAGCGGGCGCTCGCCACGGTCCGGGATGACCCCTACTACCGGGCGCTGTCCGGGAAGTACCTGGATGACGTGGATGACAGGGACATAGCTGAGGCCCTGGAGTGCGATACCTCCACCGTCTGGCGGCACCGAAAGAGGCTTGTGCAGCGCGTCGCAGTCTGGCTATACGGCGCGGAAGCCTTGAGATAAGGGCTTGCAATTTTGCCGTGCAATTTTACAATTTGACGGTGCAATTTATCTGTGTTATACTCATCCACAATGAAAGAGTGTGGGTAGAGAAAACCGTCATAAATACTAAATTACGGGCATCTTTTTTGTGAAAACCTGTGACAGAAGCCCCAAAATGTGGTATAATAACGGTAGGAAAAAGCAAAGGAGTAACTAACCTATGAAAAACATCTGCCTACTCGATCTAAACTACACCCTGGTAGGAAACCAGGCGGACACGCGAATGCTCCGGCCATTCTCCCGGCGCATGGAGGCCGAAGAGTACCGGGCCGATCTGATTGAGGCCATCCGGGATGACTATGTTATCATCGTGACGGCCAGACCGGACTACCAGATGAAGCAGACCATGGCGAACATCAAGCGGAAGACCGGCTGGCAGCCCCAGGAGTGGTACTTCAACGACATCAACGCGGAGCCTCCGGTCTTCAAGGAGAGCGCCCTCCGGCGCTTCATCCTGCCCCGGCACGGCGCACAGAACGGCCCGGAGGGGGCGCACTACTACGCGGTGGAGAGCAATCCGAAGACGCGGGCCATGTATGCGCGGTTCGGCATCGAGGCTGCCCCCTATGACCGCTTCATCAAATCGGCGGGCATGGCGAGGGTCCCGGCTTTCGACCAGTGCAGCCTATTCGGATAACAGAATATCAGCCACCAGGCGGGACGCGAGAGCGCCCCGCTTTTTTATTGCCCAAATCTGAAAGGAGTGGAAGCGTGGAAACCAGAGTAATCAAGCTGGCCGACATCAAACCGGCCCCCTATAACCCCAGGGTGCAGCTCACGCCCAAGGACCAGGAGTATAAAGCCCTGGACGCGAGCATTGAGGAAAACGGCCTGGTCCTGCCCCTCATCGTGAACATCCGGGACAACTGCCTGATCGGAGGACACCAGCGGCTTTCCGTCCTGCTGGCCGCCGGGGAGACGGAGACAAACGCTGTCGTGGTGGATATGCCGGAGGCCCAGGCCAAGGCGCTGTGCATCGCCCTGAACAAGCTGGACGGCGAATGGGACTACGGCCAACTGGCCGACATCATCCAGCAGCTCATCGACGATGGAGAGAGCCTACTCGCCACCGGCTTTACCCAGGCAGACATTGACGATCTCCTGGGGGAAATCGGCGGCGAGCTGGGCGAGGATGAGGAACCGCCCTCCCTGGGCAAGAAAGAGGACACCGCCGACGGCATTAAGTGTACCGTGGGCGACTTCTCTTTCCGTCTGGAGGAAGCGGAGTTTGAGGACCTTATGGCAGATGTCCGGGAAAAGGTGGGCTTTACCCAGGAGCTTGTCTGTGCGGAGCTGAAAGGGAGGCTTTTCGATGAAGTATGAAACCAGACTGGAGATGCTGAAGATCTCCGACATCGTGGCCGCCCCGTATAACCCCCGTGAGGACATCGAGCGCGGAAGCGATGAGTACAAGGCCCTGCGCCGGAGTATTGAGCTTAACGGCATGGTGGAGCCGCCGGTCGTGAACCTCCACAATATGCGCTGCATTGGTGGTAATCAGCGCCTTGTGGTCCTCCGGGACCTGGGATGGAAAGAAGTGCTCTGCTCCGTCATTGACCAGCCGGACGAAAGCAAGGAGAAGAAACTCTGCCTTGCCCTGAACCGCATTGAGGGACGCTGGGACACTGACCGCCTGGGCGAGCTGCTGCGGGATGATGAGGTCCTGGAGTTTGAGACCGGCTTTGACCGCGATGAGGTCCTGGTCTACCGGCAGCTCGGCGGGGACGGCGAGGGCGAGGACGCCGACGATGACCCGGATTGGGACCAGGACGAAGACCCGGACGCCGAGGACGCCGACGGCGAGGAAGAGGACGAACCCGCCGGCGGTGACGATGAGCCTGCCATGGGGACTACGGTTGTCCGAATTGGACACCTACACTTCAAGGTCGAGGTCCCGCGCTACAAGCGCCTGGTCGAGAGCATCCGGGACGCCGGTATCTTCGATGAGGGAGAAATCGCCCAGGAGATGAAACGGAGGTTGCTACTTTGATATTGCGTGAAATATTGTTGACAATGCACTAAATTATTGATATAATGTGCTTATAATAAAGCACAAGGAGGCTTTAATATGGCACAGACAAATGTGAATATCCGGATTGACGAGCAGGACAAGAAACTTTTTGACGAAATATGTGGCCAGCTTGGAATGAATATGTCTACCGCTTTTAATGTATTCGCAAAGGCGGTAATAAGACAAGGCGGCATCCCTTTTGACCTCAGCATTGAGCGACCCAATGCGGAAACGCGAGAGGCCATTGCCGATGTGAATGCGGGACGAAACCTGTCCGGCCCATATAGGAGCCGTGACGCACTGAGAGAGGCTTTGGATGCTTGACGTATTCTATTCCGCAAAATTCAAAAAGGACTATAAGCGGATAAAGAAACAGGGCAAGGATGTGGAACTGCTGCTAGACATCGTAGATATACTGGCAGACGAAAAACCTCTGGAACCCAAATTTAACGATCACTCTCTAAGCGGTGATTATATCGGACACCGAGAATGTCACATTCAACCCGATTGGCTATTGATTTATAAAATTGACGCCAAGGAGCTTGTTTTGGTGCTGACCCGCACAGGCTCACACAGCGAATTGTTTGGGAAGTAGGAGAGAACCGTCCCTTTGGGACGGTTCTCTTTTTCTATAAATTTTCGGAAACCTCTTGACTTGTAGCTGGCTACATTATATAATTGTAGCAGGCTACAAAAGGAGGGGTGATTATTGGCCGAAAAAAGCAGAGCCGAGTATTTCCGAGACCGACGGAAGACCATGAAACAGTTCAATGTAATGCTCAAGAGGGATAAAGTGGAAGCACTTGAAGCCAAACTGAAAGCTCAGAGCAAAACGAAAGCAGAGTGGTTGAACGAAAAAGTTGACGAAGAACTCGGAAAATAAAAATGGCGGAAACGCCCTCCCGTCGAAAGTTGAGCGAATCCGTCATTTACACCAACCCCGAAGGATTGATGAATCCATTCTATCAGACCTCCGGGGAAATTTCAAGGAGGATTTTATTATGAGGCTCCACAGCGTTAAGGAGTACGAGCAAAATGAACAAGATATGCTGACCCTGTTCCGAAAGTTGTCCTGGAGAGAACAGCTCATGCTGATAGGACGGATGGAATTTGCAACCGAGCAGAACGTCTGCGCAGAAAACAAAATCGTTCTTTTCCCCTGTGCGGTCAGAAATGATTAAGGAGGCGTTTGAAATGAGCGGAATGGAAAAGAGTTTGCGGATATTTAGCAGGCCGGAATTTGGGAAAATTCGCACTCTGGAAACCGACGGTGCGCCATGGTTTGTAGGACGGGATGTGGCGGCGGCGCTGGGGTATAGTAACACAAACAAGGCGCTTGCCGACCATGTTGAGCCGGAGGACAAGCGGCAAGGGGATGGGGTAACGATTCGTGACCCCATCGGGAGAGAGCAGCACCCCGTTATCATCAACGAGAGCGGACTATACTCTCTAATATTTTCCAGTAAACTCCCTGTGGCAAAACAATTCAAGCGTTGGGTAACATCAGAGGTCCTTCCGGCCATACGGCGAACGGGCATATATAGCGCTCGGTCTCACCCCGTGTGCGCCTCGGAAATGGACTGGCGCTATGATGGTATTGTAAAAAGTGTTGAGGAAATTTCCGAGCGCATAGCAAGACTTGAGCGGACCAATGCAACTGTATGGCAGTCGCTGGCACTTTCTGATGAATGCCAAGTTGAAACAAAAACGCTTCACAAAACCGCCCAACTGATCTGGGACACATTAAAAAGATTGGACTGCGCACTGGGCGGATTTGGAGAAATACAGATTAGCAATCGGAGACTGGCGCGTCTAGCTCGTATTCGTGCTGTCCACACGTTGATAGCTGGCCGAAAAGAGCTGATAGACGCCGGGTACATCGCATTTTCTCCGGGAGTAAAAGGAAGCCCAAGCATCTATCAAATCACACATACAGATTAAATCTGTTCTTAATAGTTATTCATAGCAAGCACTGTCGGCACAGCCGATGGTGCTTGCTATGTTTATAACGAAAACTACCTGACTACAAGAGAGGTGGTGATATGCCGAAGCACAGAGACACCGAGCCGTGGGAGCGTCTGGAGGGCGAGGGTGTCAAAGCGTATGAGGCGTTTTCGGTCTACCTGGAGCTGGGGGAAGAGCGCAGCATCCGGGCGGTTGCTAAGCAGTTAAACAAAAGTACCACGCTCATAGGCCGATGGAGCCGCACCTATCAGTGGGTGGAGCGGACCGCCGCATACGACGTTGACGTCCAGAGGAAAGCCCATGCCCAGGCCGTCAAGAAGCGCCGGAAAATGGCTGACCGTCATATCAGCATCGCCCTGAAATTGCAGGAAAAGGCGTTGCAGGCCCTCAAGGACATGGACCCCAGCGAGATAGACCCGAAGAACCTTGTGGCGTTCATCCGGGAGGCTACCAAGCTGGAGCGTGAGAACCGCATGGAGCTGGAGGCCGATACCGCACCGGGCAAGGCGAATGAGCAGGCCGACAGCAGCCTTGCCGCCGTCATATCCGAGGCGTGGGAACGGAGGAAGCAGCAAAATGAACCTGACAAGTGACGCCATCCTCTACTACGCCGACAATCCGGTGGACTTCGTGGAGGACATCATAAGGGCCAAGCCGGACAGTAATCAGAGGGCCATCCTGAACAGCGTAGCTCAGTACCCCATGACCTCTGTACGCTCCGGCCACGGCATCGGCAAGAGCGCGGTGGAGAGCTGGCTTGCTATCTGGTTCCTGACTACCAGGCCATATCCCAAGATACCCTGCACCGCCCCCACCCAGCACCAGCTATGGGACATCCTGTGGGCCGAGATTGCGAAATGGCTCCGCAGTAACCCGGCTCTGTCTCAAGAGCTGATATGGACCAAGGAAAAGGTCTACATGAGAGGCCACCCGGAAGAGTGGTTCGCGGTAGGCCGGACGGCCAGTAAGCCCGACGCCCTCCAGGGCTTTCACGCCGAGCACGTGCTCTACATCATCGACGAAGCCTCCGGCGTCCGAGATGAGATATTCGAGCCGGTCCTCGGCGCACTATCTACGGAGGGCGCAAAGCTGGTAATGTGTGGGAACCCCACGAAGATTACCGGCTTTTTCTATGACAGCCACCACAAGTCCCGCGAGCTTTACAACGCCATGCACATTGATGGGCGGGACAGCAGCCGAGTAGATCAGCAGTTCATCGACACCATCATTGATATGTTTGGTGAGGACAGCGACGTTTTTCGGGTCCGTGTGGCCGGGGAGTTCCCCAAGGCCCTGCCTGACAGCTTCATACCGATGGAGTGGGCAGAGCGGGCAAGCGAGGCCGAGGCCCCGGAGATTGACCGGGCGGCCCGTGTGGACATCGGGATTGACGTCGCCCGCTACGGCGATGACAGCAGCGTCCTATCCCCTGTCCTGGACAAGAAGCTCCAGGAAAAGCCGGAGATATACCACCACAACGACACCATGGAGCTGAGCGGCAAGGCCGTCCAGCTCATCAAGCGCTATGCCCTGGAGCATCCCTGGGCAGAGATACACGTCAAAATCGACTGTGACGGCCTGGGCGTCGGCGTCTTTGACCGCCTCATGGAGCTGCGGGAGCAGATCGTGGAGGAAGTTCAGGCCCAGCGAGACCGCCGGTATGCAGACGATGAGGACGCCCCGCCCCCGTTCTCCCTGGACATCGTGGAGTGTCACTTTGGCGGCGAGGGCGGCACCATCAGCGACGATGACCCTATCGACTACCAGAACAGCACCGGCCTTATGTGGGGCGCGGTCCGGGAGGCCCTGCGGACGCAGAGCATCAAGCTATATCCCGATGATAAGCAGATAAGCCAACTTTCCAACCGGAAATACGTGGTAAACAGCGCTGGCAAGATTGAGCTGGAGAAGAAAGAGGCCATGAAAAAGCGCGGCCTGTCCTCCCCGGATATGGGAGACGCGCTGGCCTTGGCCCTGCATGACCCGCTGGTAAGCGACTGGAGCATTGACTAAGGAGGACACCATGAAAGCGAAATGCAGTTACCTTGTATCGGCTGACGGCTGGCCGATGAAGTACATCCGGGCAAATACGGCGGCAGAGGCCCGGCGCCGCTGGCAGAAGATGACCGGCGGCCCCAAAAACCCCGCTGTCTCCCAGGTGCTCGGTAAAAAGCCGAAGCGCGAGGGAGGCGAATAACCGTGCCATTCTGGAACCGATTTAGAGGGGGTGGTGCGGGGAGGGCGAGCCAGACCTACCGGAGCGACAGCGTTATGCTGCCCAGGTGGACCAACCCGCCGGAGCGCAACACTCAGGAGTGGATAGACGCGTTTCACACCAACCCCCGCCTGTCCGTCGTGGAGCGCATCGCCTCCGATCTGTCTTTTGCGGAGGGAAAGCTCTACCGGGTGGATGAGAACGGAGACGAACAGGAGCTTACTCATCACCCGTTCCTGGACTTTTGGGCGAACCCAAACCCGCTACATGAGATGAGCAACGCGGCCCTGTGGCGGCTCCTGGAGATTTACCTCAAGCTCAAGGGCGAGGGGTACTTCATCATGGAGAAATCGCCCCTGGGCGTCCCTGTGGAGCTGTGGCCGGTCCCTGTCCATTGGGTACAGATGACCCCGTACCTGGACCACCCGTACTACACCGTCCGGCTCACCAACGGTCTGCTGATGAACGTGTCCGTAGATGATATGTTCGTGATGAAAGACCTGAACCCGATAGACCCATTCAAGCGCGGCCTGGG
The DNA here is from genome assembly GCF_024462255.1 of Flavonifractor sp. DFI.6.63. Lineage (NCBI taxonomy): Bacteria > Bacillati > Bacillota > Clostridia > Eubacteriales > Oscillospiraceae > Flavonifractor > Flavonifractor sp. DFI.6.63. Next base: position 43,256 of record NZ_JANGBE010000007.1, read on the forward strand.
GCAAGCTGAGGCCCTGGCAGATGAGATTGAGACCGACGAATACGCGGCCAAGTTCCAAAAGCGCTTTTTCTTCAACGACGCCACGCCGAACCTCATCATCGGTATGCCCAAGTCCACCCCGGAGCAGCGACAGCGCTTCCGGTCTGAATGGCTTGAGCGCTTCCGGGGAGTGTTCCAGAGCCACGGCGTCGCTACTGTCAACGGCGAGGTCACGGTAAACAAGGTCGGAGACAGCATGAAAGACATGGACATGGTGAACGGGCGTACATTCCTGCGGAATGCCGTCCTTGAGCACTTCGGCGTCCCCCGTGAGATTATGGGTATCACGGAGAGTAGCAACCGGGCCACGTCGGAGGCGGCTCAGTTCATCTATGCCCAAAACGTCCTCATGCCCAACCTACGCCGCCGGGAAGAGGCCATCAACAACCAGATCATCCCGTATTTCGGAAACGACCTGGTGTGGCGCTTCGATGACATCATTCCCCGGAACCAGGAGTTTGACAAGGCCCTGGGCATAGACGGCTGGAATGCTGGCCTACTCACCAAGGATGAGGCCCGCGAGAAGTTGGGTATGCCTCCGGCCCTGGTGGGCGGCGATGTCTACAAGACGCAGTTCTCCGACGTCTACATCCGGGAAGACGATGACCCTGTGGCGATCTCCACGGCGGCGGCCAACCTCCAGTATGCAGAGAGCGCACCACCGCTTGAGACGGGCGGAGAGCAGGACATTGAGATAACGGATAACGGAATACCCCTGGACGCCGAAAACGGCTCAGAGGGGACGGGAGACGGCGCGGAGGGCATAGAAATCGTGTCCTCTAAGGGTACGTCCCCGGAAGAGCGTAAAAACCTCCAGGTGCAGGCCGCACAACGCGCCCTGCTGCAAGCTGAGAGGGAGCAAACCCAGCGTTTTGAGATTGCCACCCTCAAATATCTGCGGGAGCAGGGCCGCCGGGTGAGTGACGCCATGGGCGGCACCACCAAGGATGAGCGGAGCGTTTGGGACATTCTCATGGGGGCCATCCCCGGCTATGACCCGAACAGCGAGGGCGCGGCGGAGCAGAGCGCAGCGGCGTGGTCCTCTTTGAGCGAGGCAGACCGCACCCGCCTTGTGAGCGCCTTTACCCTGGGCCTCATCGACTGGCCCCAGGAGGAAACGGCCCTGCTGAATATCTTTGAGCCGCTGTGGAAAGAGAGCTACGACAAGGGCGCTGGGGTGTCTGCCAAGCTCTACAACCTCCAGGCGGTCCAGAGGCCGGAGCTTATCAGCACGGCGAAGCTGCGGGGCGGCGTCCGGGTCAAAGGCATCACGGAGACCACCCAGCAGTCCATCGCCCGTATCGTCTCCGCTGGACTGGAGCACGGAGACAGCCGGGCCACCATCGCCAAGCAGATTGAACAGGAGATGCAGACCACGGCATCCAGGGCGCGGACCATCGCCACCCAGGAGTGCAATACCTCGCTCCTGACCGGCCACTACGACATGATGCGAAAGGCCGGGGCCGCCTGGAAGACCTGGCACGTTGCCAACATGAGCGCCGCCAGACCATCCCACAAGCGCCTGAACGGTGAGCGGGTCCCTATCGACGCCAAATTCTCAAACGGCCTAATGCGGCCCTGTGACCCGGATTGTACGGACCCCGCTGAGGTCGTGAACTGTCACTGTTTCCTGACATTCGACAAATAAGGAGGACGCCTGATGGAATTTACCGAGATGCAGGCTCAGGAGGCCGCCCGATCTGCGGGTATCGACCTGGAGAAAGAGCGGTTCGACCTGAAAGCCCTGACAGCCGGGATGAATGCGGAGCTTGAGCACGGCACCGCAAGCCCGGACACGAATATTACCAACGATGACCCCGTTATGACGGCGAAGCTCGCAGCGGCACATCTGCGGGTCTCGCCGTTTTACTATGCCTCCGGGCGGGGCCTGAAAGCGTGGGAGGCTTCGCTCCGTAGAGGGGTGAAAGTGAAAAGCTCCAAGACGGAGCACAAAACGCTGTCTTTCCGTACCGAAGAGTACGACGAAGAGAGCGGCATCTTTAGTGGCTACGCTGCGGTCTATGGCAACATCGACAGCGGCGGGGACATAATTGAGCCTGGTGCCTTCACGAAGACAATCGCCGAAGGCTGGGAGAGGGTGAAGATACTCGCCCTGCACAACGACTGCTGGCTCCCCATTGGCAGACCTTTGGAGCTGAGGGAAGACAGCAACGGCCTTTTCATTAAGGCCAAAATCAGCGACACTTCGATGGGACGCGACATCAAAGTGCTGCTGAAAGATGGAGTTCTCACTGAGCTGTCCATCGGATATGACCCCATCGTCTTTGACTACGACGAAAACGGCATCCGGCATCTGCGGGAAGTCAAGCTGTGGGAGGTCTCCGTCGTTACCTGGGCCATGAACCCGGAGGCGACGATCACCGACTACAAGCAGGCCACCGACGCCGCCGGTTTCCTGGACGCCTTTTTGGAGGCGGCTACCGCCGAAGTCAAGGCCGGTCGGAAAATCAGCGGGACCCGGCTAAAGGCCCTCAAGGACGCGAGCGCGTCCATGAAAGCCGCTACCAAGGTCCTTGACGGCATTATCCGAGAGGCAAGCGACACCGAGAAGTCCGTCTCCCATACCGCCAACACCAGAGCCGCGAAGTCCGCGCCGACTACCGGCATCACCTATGAAATTCTGCTATAAGGAGGAAATTACAAATGGCTATTCCCAAGAAAGGAACCGCACCCGCTGGCCGCAAGTCTATGAAGATGGAGGCCGATGAGCTGACCGAGAAAATCAAGGCTTGCGTCAAGGAGGCCCTGGATGAGCAGGCCGAGGCCAAGGCCGAGGGCGAAGAGGGAACCGAGGACGCTGTTGCCGAGGTTGCCCCCGCTGACATCTCCGGTCTGATTGAGGACGCTATGGCTGTTGTCGCTGAGAAGCGCAAGAGCCGCAAGGAGGCCGGCGAAGAGCTGGGCGACGTCACCGCCGAGGAAGTCATGGAGGCCGTCGGTGAGATTATCGACGCCACCGAGGGCGAGGCCAAGGAGGATGACAGCGTTGAGGAAGAGGTCAAGGAGGATGAGGAAGTGACTGATGAGGCCAAGGGGCGCAAGGCCGCCACCCGCAAGCACCAGACCAAAAGCGCCCGCAAGAGCGCGGCCTCCCCCGTCCAGCGGAAGTACAGCTCCATCTACATGAGCCGTACCACCCCCACCAGCACCGCCAAGAAGTCTATCCCGCCCGCCGTGCAGCTCGCCCGCGCTATCAAGTGCCTGGACGTGTTCGGCAAGCATGACCCCGACGCCGCCTCTTTCTACGCGCAGCGGAAGTATGACGATGCAGACATGGCCCGCGAGTTCAAGGCCCTGTCTGCCACCAACCCCACTGCTGGCGGCTACCTCATCCCTGAAATCTACCTGGACCAGATCATTGAGCTGCTGTACTCCAAGACCGTCATCTTTGAGCTGGGCGCCCAGAAAGTCCCCATGGCCAACGGCAACCTGAACATCCCCAAGATGACCGGCGGTGCCCGTGCTACCTGGGGTGGTGAGGCTCGCAAGATTGCGAAGACCCAGCCCACCTACGGCAACATCCGTCTGTCCGCGAAGCGCCTGGAGGCCATCGTGCCTCAGACCCGCGAGCTGCTGATGAGCACCAACTACTCTGCCGATCAGCTCTTCGCCAACGACCTGACCCGGCGCATGGAGCTGGGCCTTGACTTCGGCGCTATGTTCGGAAAGGGCGGCGAGTTCCAGCCCCTTGGCGTGTTCACCGACAAGGAGGTTGAGCACGTGGACGCCAAGACCCTGAGCAACGATGACCTGGCCGACAGCAACGGCAAGATTACTGCCGACTTCCCTGTGTTCGTCCGCTCTAAGGTCCTGGCAAAGAACGTGGACGACAACAAGCTCGGCTGGGCGTTCAACTCCGTCCTGGAGGGCTATCTGATGAACCTCAAGACCACCACCGGCGCGTACATCTACCGCGATGAGATGAACACCGGCAAGCTGCTGGGGTTCCCCTATCGCGTGTCCAACCAGATCACCACCGACACCAGCGGCCTCACTGAGCTGGCCTTTGGCAACTGGGCGGACCTCCTGGTGGGCGAGCAGATGGGCCTTGAGACCTACACCACCCTGGACGGCTCCTGGGTCGATGAAGAGGGCAACCAGCACAACGCCTTTGAAGAGAACCTGGCTGCCACCCGCGCCCTTATGTACGTGGACATCGCTGCCCGTCACAAGGAGAGCTTCCTGCACGTCAAGAACATCAAGGCGTTTTAATCGGAGGCCGGGGCATACCGCCCCGGCCCTATAATTTCAACAAGGAGGAATTTCAGCTATGAAACGCGCACTTATTCAGAGTGTCAAAGTGACCCCGTACACCAGCGAGGACGCCATCAACCGCGAGGGCTTCCTCTCCGGCATCCTGGCCGTCAAGGTCGGCTCCCCCTCCGGCTCCCCTACGGGTATGGCCGTGAAGCTGACCATCACCGAGAGCGACCAGAGCGGCACCGGCTATGCGCCCGTCAAGGATAAGCTGGTCTGTGTGGGCAACGCGCCCCTGGACGATGCGGGCGCGATCTCCGTCACCACCGACGCCGCAGGCGGCGAGCTGGTAAACTTCGACCTGGACCTGGTGGGTCTCAAGCAGTACGTCAAGGTCAAGGTGGAGATTACCTGCTCCGGCGGCACCAGCCCGGAGTGTGAGGCTACTGCTGCCCTGGCCCTGGGTGACGCTTCCGAGGTCCCCGTCTAATTTGGCCCTGAGAGGCCCTACAAGGAGGTTTTCACTATGGCAAGACACTATCCCCCCGAGACCGTGAAACCCGCCGAGAACAAGCGGGAAGCAGGCCCCAAGGAGAAAAAAGCGACCGCTCCCAAGAACGACGGCAAAAAAGAGGACGCGGGCGAGTAGCCCGCGCCTCCCCCCCTGAGAATGGAGGCGACACCGTGGCAAATGAACCGACTGTAAAACTGGCCGCAAACGCCATGACTACTCTTGAGGACACGATGGAGCGCCTGGGCATCCCACCGGAGGCGGCGGACACCGCCGTAAAGAACAACATCATCCGGCTTATCAATTCGGCGTCTGCCTGGATTGAGACCATCACCGGGCGGAAGTTCGGCAAGGCCACCTACACCCACAGGTACGTTGCCCCCGGCACTCAGGAACTTGTGCTCACTCAGTACCCCATACGGGCGGTTGAGTACGTCCGGGACACCGAGCACGGCGTGAGCATAGACCCCAGCAGCTACGACTTTACCATGACCGGAGACGTGGGCGTACTGTACCGCGATGAGGGATGGGTATTCCGTGGCTACATCGGCGGCCTTGCAAACGACTACACGGCCCCCAGGCGCTACCTGGAAGTGAAGTTCACCGCCGGGTATGTGCTGCCCAAGGACGCGACCGAGGATGAGCCGTCCGATCTGCCGGAGGACATCGTGGCGATTGTGTGGGGCATCGCGGAACAGGAGTTCTCCATCCTGCGGAACGGCGCTCAGGGCCTTGCGGCTTTCTCCATCTCCGACGTGTCGTGGACCTTTGACAAGGAACCCCGCGCCTCCTGGATGGAGACCCTGGCCCACTACATGAGGTGGTGAGCCTATGCAAGTCCGTGACAATGTACTGCCGCATCTGCGGCGGGTTAAGGCCGAGCTGGAGAAGCTGAACGGCACCCGGATAAAAATAGGCATCCAGGGCAACGCCGACAGCGAGCTTCTGATGATTGCCCGTGTCCATGAGTACGGGGCCACCATCACGCCCAAGGCCACCCGGAACCTCTGCATACCTATCCACAAGGACAGCTACGACAAAAGCCCCAGGGACTTCCAGGACCTCTTCTTTATCCGGTCCAGGGACGGCTACCTGTTCGGCGTCGTAGCCAAAAAGGGACGGAGGGATAAGGATAATCCGAATAACCTCAAGTTCCTGTTCCTGCTGCTGCCCTCCGTCACCATACCGGAGCGCAGCTTCATCCGAGCGGGCTTCGACCACAACAAGAACAAGCTGGCCGAAATCGTCCAGAATGAGGTTGCCCGCATCTGGCAAGGTCAGCAGACGGCGGACGGGGCCATATCGTGGATAGGCGGGCAGGCCGTGGGCCTTATCCAGCAGTTTATGAGCGACGCGAGCAACTTTGAGCCGAAAGGAAAAATCCAGAGGGAGCGCTATCCGTCCTATGCGGACAGCCCTCTCATGGTGACCGGACGGCTCCGAAATTCGATCACGTGGGAGGTTGAGGAATAATGGGCGTCCCGTTCAAAATGGCGCAGCCCATGATACCGGGCGGCCTGCTGCATACCATGTACGAGGTCCAGGCGGGAGGCCACTACGACCAGGACAAGGGCGGCCAGTGGGTAGCCGGTGAGCCTGTGCGCGTCCCCTTTGAGGGCGCGGTCCTCCCTGTGAGCGACAAGGACCTACGGCGTGAAATCACCGGCACCGTGTCCGATCTGAGCGAGAAAATCTATACCAACGGCCATGCGCTCCAGGTGGGAGCACAGGTCTATGACCCTGACAGCGGAAACACCTACACCGTGACCCAGGAGCTGGGCCACAACAGCATCCACCCGATGAAGCGGTATCTGGTAGAGGCCAGAACCGGCGCGGCGCCGAAAGGGGGCGGTGGGGCGTGAGTTTCGTCACGAAGCGGAATGCCCTCATATCCGCGCTTCATAAGGCCGTGGGCGTCCCGGTCCTGCTGGCCTCCCAGGTCCAGCCGGAGGCAGAACCCCCGTTCATCGTCTACTCAGTGACCGCAGACTACATCCCGGACGGCGGCCTGGGCAACTACTCGCTGGGTGAGGGTGCGACGCAAGACGATCTGGTGGAGGTCCGGGAAGAGCAGCCCACCGCCACCCTGTCATTTACTGCTTGCAGCGTGAACCGCTGCTACGACGATAAAGGCTCCCAGGTGCAAGTCCTGGGTGCAGATGAGGCCCTGGAGCTGGCAACGCTGGCCCAGGGCTTTTTCCTGCATACCGGGAGAGACGCCATAGCGGGGGCCGGTTTCGTCGTTGTTGATGTCACCAACGCCACCAGCCGGGACGCCCTGGAGCTTGACGAAATGGGCCGCCGGTTCGGTTTCGATGTCCGGCTCCGGTACACCCGGACCGACGCGGCGGCCATCAGCAAACTTGAGAAACCCACAATCAAAGGAAACGTAAAGGAGTGATTTTAATGCCGAAAGACGTTGTTGTGGTCGTGAATATCGACGCCAAGCCCAGCGGAACGGAGAACCTGGACATTCTGCTGCTGTCCACCGAGGGCGCTAAGGACGTGGCCGTCTACCGCGATCTGGACGTCATCAAGGAGGCGTTCACCGGGAAAAAGGTCGCTGCTATGGCCGAAGCCCTGTTTGAGCAGGGCAAGACCACCCTTGCGGAGACCCTTATCCGCAAAGTGAAAATCGCCGGTATCGCTGCCCCCTCCGGGAGCGGTGAGACCGAAAAGGCATCTGCTCTGGTGCAGGCCGTGGAGACCCTGCGGGAGACCGATGATGATTGGTATATCCTGCTGACCGACCAGGACGGCGATGAGGCCGTGAAAGCCCTCTGCGCCTGGGCCGAGGCTACCGAGCCTACCGAAGCGGAGCTGGGCGCGGGCGAGGAAGACCACCGCAAGCTCTACTTTGGGCGCACCCAGAACAAGAGCCTTGCCGTCACCAACCGCCGGTCCATCGTCATCTACGGGGACCAGGATGAGGAATACCCCGACGCCGCCTATGTGGGCAACGTGGGTCCGTTCTATCCTGAGAGCGTAACGTGGAAGTTCAAGCGGCCCCAGGGCCTCACCGTCCCGGACCTCACCAACGCCGAGCGCGACGCTCTGGAAGAGGCCAACGTGAACTTCCTGACCGTCGAGTACAAGCGGGAGTATGTGAAGAACGGCGTGTGCGCCGACGGCGAATTTATCGACGTCCAGATGGGCGCTGACTACATCGCCAAGAACATGAGGGAAAACCTCTACGACATCTTCCTGGAGAACCCCACCATTGGCTACACCGACGCGGGCTTTGCCCTGGTCGCTGCCGGTGTGTTCTCCGCCCTGAACCGCGCTACCGACCTGGGCATTATCGCCCTGGACCCGGAGAGCGAGCAGGGCGTCTTTACCGTTGTAGTCCCCAAGCGGTCCCAGGCCACCGACGAAGAGGCCCGCGCCCGGCAAATGCCGGACATCACCTGGGAGGCGCAGCTTGAGGGCGCGGTCCACACCGTCAAAGTCAAGGGCGTACTGCGGGCCACCCTGAGCGCGTGAGAAAGGAGCGTAATTCATCATGGCTAAAGGCATCGAAGTTGCGAGCTATGACCCTAAAAAGGTCAACGTCATTGTCGGGGGCCGCACCATCACCGGCTTTGCTGCTGATGGTGTCGTGTCCGTCACCAAGAACGAGGACAGCATCACCCCCGCCGTAGGCGCAAAGGGCGACGTGACCTACTCCGAGAACGCCAACGAGAGCGGCACCATCGCTATTACCCTCATGTCCACGTCTTCCAGCCTGTCCTATCTTCGGGAGCTGGAGGCGAAGCGTCGGGCCGTCAACGTGACGATCTCCGACGTGAACGACGCGGACGCGTTCACCCTCAGCGCGGACAACTGCCGGGTAATGAAAATGCCCGACCTCACCCGCAATAAGGAGCAGAGCACGATCACCGTCAACATCTATGCACCGTCGGTAGTCCCCCGCTAAGGGGGGCTACCCATGAAAGGCTATCCCAACTGGCCGAACAAACCAAAATCACTATCTGAAAGGGGCTACCGAAAATTTATGGCTAAGCAGAAGAAAGTCACCGTCAACGGCGAGGAATACACCCTCCAGTCCGTCTCTCCCACCTGGTACTTCGGCGTCAATGACGATTGCGGCATGACCGGCGGCGGACGCCGGGACACCACCAAGTACATTGACACCATGCTCAAGAACGTGGTCATTTCTCCCGCCGAGGTCAAGGCCGACGGCATCAGCTACTTCGATGAAAAGGATGACATCAAGACCCCGGAGAAGCTGATTAAGGCCATCGAAACCTTTCTGCGAGAGTGAGCTTAACGTAGACCGCGCAATCAGAAAGGCCAAGCGAAACCGGAATATGTGGGTCCTCATCTTCACCGGCGGCGGCCTGTGCTATGCCGACTTCAAGGGCATGGACCTGGCTGAGTACCAGGAGGCGGTGCAGGCCCGCATACTCTACAACGAAGACTGGAGCAAGCAGCGGGGCGAGTGACCCCGCTGCTTTACTTTTTGCAGAAAGGGGGTGGAGCCAATGGCAGACAACCGGGAGCTTACCTTTGGCATGGACTTTGGCCTGGATGACGCGATAAACCGCCTGGGCGAGACGATAGACCGCCTGGAGCAGATCGTGGACCGCGCCCAGGACGTTGAGGACGCCGCTCAGGATATGGGCGCTCGCGTCCGCGCCGGTACTGACGCGATCAGAGACGGAGCCAGAGATGCAGGCGACGCCCTGGATGACCTGGAGGATGACGCCGACGATGTAGGCACCAGCTTCCGGGATATTGGCAGAGAGGCGGACAGCTTCGGTGCTGCCGTAGGAAAATCTATGGGCGCTGCGGCCAAAGAGACCAATAGCGTTTCCAAGACCATCAAGGCCGGATTTGACGGGGCCATAGGCTACTCCCAAAAGAAGTTTTCCGACTTCACCGGCAAGGTGAAGACCGGAGTAAAGGGCATCGGGACCGCGTTCACGCACCCGATAAACACCATCCGGGGGAAGTTCTTGAGCGCGGTGGAGGCCGCTGCCGACAGGATTAACAATGTGGGCGATGAGGCCGACGATGCGCGAAAAGACCTGGACGATATGGGGGATGAGGGCGACAAGGCCGGAGGCGAAATCAAAGAGGCCATCAAGGGCGCCCTCGCCGCCTTTATCGGCTTTGAGGCAATCCAGGCCGGTATTGATATGCTCAAGGAGCTGGGCGCGGCGGCCATCGAAGCAGCCGGGTCCGCTGAGAATGTGGGCCGGAAGTTTGAGGCCAACTTCTCAGGCACCGACGCCGGGGAGTGGGCAGAGAACTACGCCGACGCCATCCACCGGAGCAGCGATGAGGTCAAGTCTTTCATGGTGTCCAATAAGGCCCTATACGGGGAAATGGGCATCACCGGGGACGCGGCCGCAGAGCTGTCCAAGGCCACCACGTCCCTTGCCTATGACTTCGGCAACGCCTTTGCCATGGATGACACCGAGGCCCTGGGCGTGGTCCAGGACTACATCAGCGGGAACAATGCGGCACTCGAAGAGTACGGCATCCACATTGATGAAGTGGCCCTGAAAAATACCGCGCTCTCAATGGGCCTGGGAGACCAGATAGACGAAATGGACGATGCTACTCTGGCCCAGGTCCGCATGAATGCCCTGCTGGGGCAGACCAAGAAAATCCAGCAATCGGCGGCCAACAGCACCGGCGGCCTGGTGAACAGCACCAAAGACCTCAAGGGCATCTGGAGCGAGTTCATGGCCGACGCTGGCAGCCGGTTTACGCCGGTCATCGAAAGCCTGTTCAGCACCATCCTGGATAGCTGGCCGACCATAGAGCCGATGCTCATGCAGTTCGTGGATATGCTGAGCAACGGGCTTGCCCAGGCTATGCCGGTCATCACGGAGCTGGGCATGACCCTGTTGCCCGTCCTAACGGACGTGCTGGGGACCGTGTTCGAGGCCGGCCTCCCACTCTTGCAAGTGTTCGGAGACCTGGCGCAGACCATCCTACCGCCTGTGGCGGACATCATAGGCATGATAGCCGAGACCGTCATGCCGCCCCTGGTGGACATCCTGAACACCCTAAATACCTCCATCATTCAGCCCCTTGTGCCGGTCATTCAAAAGCTGGCCGAGGCGCTGCTACCGCCCATTGCGCAACTGCTGGGCCTGATCTCCCCCATCCTGGAGGCCGTAAGCCCTGTGCTTGAGGTCATCGGAGATGTCCTGGGCGTCATCGCTGAGGTCCTGGGCAAAGTGGTAGGCTGGCTGGCCGACGGCGTGGGCAAGGTCGTAGGCTTCTTCTCTAACCTGTTCGGCGGAGCCAAGGACAGCGAAGAGGCGGTAAACGACCTGAGCGGGTCCATCAATGGCCTTGATGACGCCGCGAGCAAGGAGACTTCCCTTGTGGTCGATACGTCGCAGTACAAGAAGGAAGTCACCGGAGCAGCGGAGACCACCACCGAGGCCGTCACCGAAAGCTCCAACCAGGCCGCCGAGATAACCGACGTAAATTTCATGGCTATGGGCGCGTCCGCTACGGCGGCCTATGGGACCATGCAGACCGACGCGGAGACGGCCTGGAGCGCCATGCAGACCGCAGCCACCACAGGCACGGACGCCATCGTCGCACAGTTTTCCCGTATCACGGCGGCGGCCCGTGAAGCGAGCAACGCCTCCAATGTCCAGATAGGAGCGAGCATCCCGCACAACGCCGGAGGCACGGATAACTTTGAGGGCGGTCCCACGTGGATGAACGAAGAGGGCGGCGAGCTTGCCATCCTCCCCGGCGGCTCTGCCATCATTCCGGCGGACCAGACTGACCGCCTGATGAAATCCTACACCAACAACACGACCAACAACCGAAGCAGCCGGAGCGTCAGCTTTGCCCCCAGCGTCCAAATCACGATTGTGGGTAATGCCGACAGCTCCACCGTTGCCAACCTGAAAGAGCAGCTTCGCGCCCTGTTCGATGAGCTTTACCAAGAGGCCCAGGCCCAGGACTACACGGACCGCGCTATGCAGGCTGGCTTTGCATAAGGGGGTGCTACTATCTACACACTTGAGGGAAGAAAATGCGGAGTGGTCCGCTTCGAGCCTCTGACTACCGGCGTAGTGACCTCCGAGAGCGTGAGCCGGAGCAGCACGATCACCGATAACCCGGTTGAGGGCGGCTCCAATATCCAAGACCATGTTTTTACTCAGCCGTTGAGCTTCCAGATCAGCGGGACGGCCATCAATGGCGCGGACACCATCGCCGCCCTGCAAAAGATGTGGAAGAGCGGCGACATCATCACCTACACCGGGAGGAACCGCATCAGCAACCTTGTCATCCAGCAGCTCCAGAGCACCCACGACGCCAAGAACCGTGGGGGCTTCACGTTCACGGCCACCCTAAAGCAAGTCACCCTGGGCAGCTCCGTGGACAGTGGAACGGCCTCTACTATGGCCGGTATGGACGCTGCGGCCTCCGCGTCACAGCCCAAGGCAACCACCAAGGCGGCGCAGAAGTCTTCCTCCCAAACCTCCAGCACTAAGGCGGACGGCCTGAAAACCACCGTCTCCACCACGATTTCATCCAGCGCCTATATGTCCTATGTAAACAGCTTCAACAGCAAGCCGAAGAGTAGCGCGGGGCCAACGTCCCGCGCTACTCCCAGCAACACCGGGAGGAGGTAACGGACCATGCAGCTTATTGACCTTGGGCAAGAGGTTGAGTATATCGACATCGACGTGAGCAAGGTCCCCTACACCTTTTCCGTGAAACTCAGCGACAAGACCTATTCCTTTACCATCCGGTACAACGACACCGGCGGTTTCTTTACCCTGGACCTGTCTGTGACGGCCACCGGCGAAGTGCTTGCCTACGGAGACCCCATCCGCTACGGGCGGCCACTGTTCGGCCCCATTGAGGATGAGCGCTTTCCTTTGCCGGTCATCATTCCCTTGTGCCTCACGGGGGACGATGTGGACGCCGTGACGTGGGAGAACCTGGGGGAAGAGGTCAAGCTCTATCTCTTCGACAGGGAGGGAACGGAATGAGCTTCTGGATGAGAGAGGCCAGTCTCCAGATTGGGAGCAAGAAGTACAGTATGGACAATCTGTACTTTGAGTTTGAGGTCCCCTTTGAGGACAGCGACACCATCCAGACGGCCAAATTCAAAGCCTACAACCTGTCTGAGAGCACCCGAAAGGGTATCAAGCGCGGGGACGTTATCATCCTCAACGCAGGCTACGAGGGCGACGTGGGGGCTATCTTCGTCGGCCAAGTGAGCGCTTGCAGCCACAAGCACCAAAATACCGAGTGGATCACCGAAATCTCAGCAACCGCCGCTATGGACCAATGGCTCAACTCCAAGGTCTCCAAGACCTATGCCAAGGGCAGCACGGCGAAAGAGATTGTCTCCGATCTGCTCAATATCTTTGGGGTTGAAATCGGGGATTTTTCCCTCGCCACGAACAAGGTCTATGACCGGGGGCTGGTGTGCAACGGCAAGGTAAAGGACGAACTCAAGCGCATTGTGGTGAACGACTGCAAGAGCCGGTTCCTTATACGCAACGGGAGCGTCTTCATCAATGACCCGACTAAGGGCATCGCAAATGGCCTTGTCCTTACCCCTCAGAGCGGCTTGCTGCTGTCCGGGAATGAGGTTGAGGAAACCGTCATAGCCGTGGGCAGCGACAGCCAGAAAAGCAGCGCCACCAAGAGCGAAGAGGGCAACTATGTGACCCGTGAGTGCCTGCTCAATTACCACATCGGACCGGCTGAGCAAGTTGTCATCCAGTCTCATAGCCTCAACGGGCGCTTCATCGTTGCCAAGGGGAAGCACACCGGCACACCGAAAGGCAACTGGAAAACCACCATCGAAATGAAACCGGCGTAAAGGAGGGACCTTACCATGCCGAGACAAAACCGAAAGCAAGCCTATGAGGACGCCAAGAAACAGGCGGACGCGGCGGGCCTTTGCGTTGCGGACGTTGTAAAGGTCCTTGCCTTTGATGAGGCGGCCTTGACCGTCGATGTTCAGCCGATCACCCGTTATCCCGACGAAGACACATTCCAGACCAAGCCGCCGGTCCTGGCCGTCCCCGTGGCTACCATCTACGGGGGCGGCTTTGTCATCCGTCCTGTCTACAAGGCCGGGGACATCGGCGTGGTGGTCTACCTGGACCGGGACAGTGACGCCGTTATCGCTGGAGGTGCGGAGGCAGACCCCAACACCGAGCGCCTGCACAGCGGGGATGATGCTGTCTTTGTGGGCGGCATCCGCACCGGCGGCAGCTCCATATCCGGCCTCCCCGCCGGGTCCCTGAGCCTGGGGACATCCGACGGCGGCGTGTACCTGTCCATCTCGCCAAGCGGCATCGACATCAAGGGGAATGTGACCATCACCGGGGACCTGACCGTTACTGGCGGCGTGGTCAACCTGAACTGAGGGAGGTATGCGCTATGCCTGGAGCTGCACGGCAAGGGGACGCCATACAAGGCACCACAGCGGGGGAGCACAACGGACACGCCACCCCGCACGGTCCCCTCCCTATCACGGGAACGATCTCCGGTGGGTGCTCCGGGGACGTTTTCATCAACGGGCGACCGGCGGCCTATGTCGGAAGCACCACAACCGAAAATGACGCCTGCTGCGGGAGCAGCCAAGGGAGCATCGCCCAGGGCAGCAGCAGCGTCTTCATCAACGGAAAACCCGCCGCCCGTATCGGGGACACCCTGGCCGCCCACAATGGCACCGGGGCCGTCTCTGATGGCAGCGGGGACGTTCTGATCGGAGGGTGAGATATGCAAGATAACTGGACCCTTAAAATTGACCCCGAAAGCAGAGACCTCATCCTCGATGACGCCGGAGCGCTGGAGACCATATCGGGCGATGAAACCACCGCCCAGGCCGTCCGGCTGACGCTGGAGGTCTACCGAGGGGAGTTCCCCTTTGACCCCACCCACGGCACGGAGTATGAGCGCATCATGGGCAAGAAGCGGAGCGAGCTGGAGGATGACGAAATCCCGGAGGTAATTCGGGACGCCGTCTTCCAGGAGCCACAGGTTGCCGAAGTGAGCGCCGTGGACTATGAGCTTGTGGGCCGGGGCCTGGAGGTCTCTGTGACTGGCCGCCTCCAGAGCGGCAATACCATCACTACGGAGGTGAGCACAGCATGAGCAATCAAGAATGGGGCGTGACCGAGCGCGGCTTCCACCGGCCTACTTACGTAGAGCTTCTGGACGCCATCGAGTACAAGGCGCGGGAGCTGTTCGGGAGCAAGGCCAACCTGACCGTCCGGTCCCCCCTGGGCATCTTCCTACGGATTTTCGCATGGATGCTGAACATCCTGTTCAGCCTCATGGAAGATGTCTACAATAGCCGTTTCGTTGATACGGCGGCAGGGACCAGCCTCTACAACCTGGGGAAAGCTATCGGCTTGTCCCTGCTTCCCGCGCAAAAGGCGTCCGGCTACGTCGAGTTCACCGGCGCCGCCGGTACTCCTATCCCCGTGGGCTTCCTGGTCCGCACCGTGGCCGGATTGCAGTATGCAGTCCTGGCCGCCGGCCGCATCGACGATACCGGGAAAGTCACGTTGCCGGTCCAGGCCGTTGAGACCGGAGCGGACTACAACGTGGCCGCCGAGACGGTCAAGGAAATCACAAACCCCATGGACGGCGTGAGCGCCTGCACGAACCCGGCAGCCATCGACGGCGGGCGGGGCCGGGAAACCGATGAAGAGTTCCGGGACCGCTATTATCAGTCCGTGGACTATGCGGGCGGCGTCAACGCGGACGCCATCGCCGGTGAAATCATGCAGAACGTGGACGCGGTTTACTCCGCGATCTGCTACGAGAACGACACCGACGAAACCGACGCCCTGGGCCTCCCCCCGCACAGCATTGAGGCCATCGTCTACGGCGGCCTGGACGCCGACATCGCGCAGGCCATCTTCCGGCGCAAGGCGGCGGGCATCCAGACCTCCGGCAGCTCTTCTATCGCCGTCATCGCCAAGAGCGGACAGAGCATCAATATCAAGTTTTCCAGGCCGACCACCGTTGCCGTGTATATTCAAATCAAGAACCTGGAGACCAACAGCGACTTTCCGGGCGATGGGCAGGACCGCATCAAGGAGGCCCTGGTGGAGTACATCGGCGGCGATGTGAGGGGCGGCCTGACTATCGGCTCGGACGTTCTCTATATGGCCTTGCCCGGTGTCATCCTGTCTGTCCCCGGTGTGGTGGACTTCGACCTGGGCATCAGCGAGACCGCCAGTGACTACGGGGAAGAGAACATCGTCATTGACACCAGGGAAAAGGCCGTGACCTCGACCGACAAAATCACCATTGCGGAGGTGAGCTGATGAGCTACGGCTACCTGTCTCAAATGCTGGAGTATCTGACCGGGGCTTATGCCCGGTCGGACATCCGCAACAGCCGACACAGCCTCCCCATGGAGACGAACATCGGGCGCTTATTCGGGACCCTTGCCTGGGGCCTTGAAATCATCCACGAGAACGCGGACCGGCTCAAGCTATGGGATGACATAGACAATGCCAGAGGGTCCGTCCTGGACCGCTACGGGGCCAATTTCGGCGTCGCTCGCGGTGGAGCGGACGATACCTTTTACCGCCTGCTCATCAAAATCAAGATGATTGCGCTGCTTTCCGGCGGTGACATCGACACCATCATCTCCGCTGCGGCCTCGCTCTTCAACGTGGACGTATCGGAGATAGAGGTCCGAGAGCTGTTTCCGGCGAAAATCTGGATTTATGTCGATGAAGCTGTCCTGGACTATGAGCGCCTGGAGGCCGCGCCCCTGATAGCGGAGCTGATGAAGCGCATCGCGGCGGCAGGCGTCGGGACCCGTGTTTTCCTGCGGACCTACCACACAGCACGGTCCCGGAGCTATTACGCGGTCCCGGCGCTGATCTACAACGAGATTGAGGCGAAACCCCGAACAACCCCATTCCGCACGGCAACCTCCCGCAGCTATGTGGGCCTGGCCGTGTGGGAGGACGTGTCGATAACTGCATCTATGAAAGCGAGGTAATACCATGCCAAACAGAGAAATCCTGGCCTCTCCTGACATCGCGGAGAGCGAAGAGGGCGCGGTGCTGCTCAACAGCGGCTACACCGCCCTGGGCAAAGTCATGGCCGGGAGCGGCGGCATCCAGTTCACAAAAGCGGAGCTGGACAGCGGCGATCTCCCGGAGGGAACGGCGGTTGAGGACCTGACCGTCCCGGTTGAATATGCCGGAGACGCCATGATTGCCAAGTGCGAGAACACCGGCACCGGCGAGGCTACGGTGGTGGTCCAGGCTACCAGCGTGGGCGTCGAGACCGGCTTCTACGTCAAAGGCGTCATGCTCTACATCAAGGACCCGGAGGGCGATGGAGACGTTGCCTATTCCTATCTTCCCCTCCAGAGCAAGCCGGAGTGGATGAGGCCCCAGGGCAGCCCGGTAAACAAGATGGTGACTTTCAACATCATCAACATTGTGGGCGCGGCGGCGAGCGTTTCGGCCATCATTGACCCGGACGCCCTGGCCCGCGTGGTGGACCTGGAAAAATATGCGCTCCTGGGCCACAGTCATGAAATCAGCGACATTTCCGGCCTCTCCAACACCCTGAGCGACCATGAGGCCGCAATCGACCTGCTCAACGATCTGGTGTCCGGCGATATGCCCGGAGGCATCAACAAGACCGCCGACTTTGCCACCCTCGCCGGTATCACCATGCGCGATGGAGTTTGGAGCCAGACCGGACGCTCCATTACAGCATGACGGGGCTACTTTGCAGCCCCGAAGAGGCGAGCTGTCTTATTCCGAACCTTATCGCAGAGCTGGAGACCCCTTGCCCCTGCGAGGGCCTGGAGGGGCTTGTGCTCTGCGGTTTGGGATATAAAGGCCAGAGGGTCACTATCCGCGTCCGGCCCGGCGTCCTCGAAGTGGACGGCGTACCGGCTGATGAGCTGGAGGCCCTGCGTGAAAGGAGTTGTCCTGTTTGCAGAACCGGCACGGTGAACTCACCATCATCTGCAAGGCAAAAGACCTGGTAAACCATACCTTGCAGCTCACGAACAACACTAAGCTGTTCCCTAAAAAGGTGCGCTTCACCCTCTGCCAGAGAATGCAGAACCTCTCAATCCAAATCCTGCATGACATCATAGCGGCCAACGAGATATACCCTCGGACCGTCGCTGAGATGAACACGCGCCTTGACCTCCAGAAAGAGGTCTTGACCAACTGCAAGGTCTTCCTGAACTTCCTGGATATAGCTCTGGAACAGGGGTATATCGACATCAGGCGGTGTGAGTATTGGACGGGCCTCACCACCGACGTAAAGAACCTTGCCGCGTCGTGGCGCAAAAAGGACGCCGAGCGCTTCCGGCAGCAAGTTCAGACCGGCGGCGCACGGCGATGATTTGAGAGGCCACGGGTGCGTCCTGTACGTGCATCCCCCTGGGTGTGCCTTGTCCGCTCCCCGTATTCGTCGAACGCGAACAACGTGCGCTACGTGAACTCGGACGGGAGCCTCAACAACAACAACGCGTACAACGGCAACAGGGGTGTGCGCCCGGCTTCGGTGGAATACCGTGACCGAGTAACCCGAAAGGGAGAAAGCAGAAGCCCACCATCAAAGGAGGACGTATCCGGTCCCGGCCTGACAGGGCGGGGATAAACACATAGCGCCGACGCGCTGAGGCTCGCCCATTGGAGCTTCGGCGCTACCAGCGGCGCAAGGAGCCTATTATGGAACAGAATTTTGAAGTCGTTTATGACTTCGCTAATCTCTATGCGGCGTATCGGGCGACCAGAAAAGGTAAGCGATGGAAAGACGCCGTTGCCAAAGTGGAGCTGAACACTCTGGAGGCGATCACCGTCCTGCAAGCTGAGCTGCGGGACGGTCTCTACAAGCCCGGAAATTACCATGAGTTCTACGTCTTTGAGCCAAAGCGACGTCTCATCCAGACGAACAGCGTCAAGGACAAAATCGTGCAACACGCCTTTTGTGACAACATCCTTTACCCCGTCCTGAGCCGCCCCTTTATCCTGGATAACTACGGGAGCCAAGTCGGAAAGGGGACCCACTTCGGCCTCGACCGCCTCCGTGACTTCATGCGGGAGTATTACCGGAAGCACGGGAGCGCCGACGGCTGGGTCCTGAAAGCGGATGTCCGGCACTACTTCGCCAGCATCCGGCACGACATTCTCAAGCGAGATGTCAATAAGCTGCTCACGGACCCACGGAGCCGGGCCTTGTCCGACGCTATCATAGATAGCACCCCTGATAATGTCGGCATCCCCATAGGCAATCAATCGTCCCAGGTGTACGCCCTATTGTATCTGAATGAACTCGACCACTACGTCAAAGAAGTCCTCCGAATGCGGTACTATGGCCGCTACATGGATGATTTTTATATCATCTGCGAGAGTAAGGAGGCGCTTCGTGAAGCGTGGAGGAAAGTCGAGCAGCTCTTGACCCCAAGGGGCCTTGAGCTAAACCAGAAGACACAGATCTTCCCCTTGCGGAACGGCCTGGACTTTTTGGGCTTCCACACATACCTGACCGACACCGGAAAGGTAATACGGAAAGTTAGGCGTTCCAGCAAAGACCGTATGAGGCGCAAGCTGCGGAAATACGCGGTGATGTATGAAAACGGCGCTATGACCCGGAAGCAGATTGAAGAGAGCTACCAGAGCTGGAGGTCTCATGCTTCCCACGGCCAATGCCGGGAACTCATCACCAAGTACGACGCGGTTTGCGCCTCCATCTTTGAAAGGAGTGTAAAGTCAAACCATGCCGCAGAAAATCAGCGCCCTACCCGTAAAGGCGAAAGTGCGGGACACAAAGACTAAGTATTACGGCGTCCCCATCGGCTGGGTCATCGGTGACAAAAGCCATTCCGGCTACCCCGCCAATAGCACAACCCTTGTTGCTGAGAACATTATCAAAATCTGCTGCTTCGACGCCATGGAGAGCGACGGCAACTTGGACCGGGAGAGATACGGCAACAACCGCTATTCCCTGGCTAACATCCGCCAGTGGCTCAATAAGAGCGGGACCGGCTGGTATCAGGCCCAGCACAGCTATGACCGGCCCCCGTCCAATTCTTACGTCTGGAGCGGCTACAACGAGTACGACGCACAATCCGGCTTCCTGACCGGCTTCGGCGCGGAGATGCTGGCCGCCCTGCTCACCACCACCCTGACCGTCGCAAAGCCCGGCACGGACGGCGGCGGGTCCGAGACTGTCCAGGACAAGATTTTCTTGCTTTCCATGGCAGAGGTCGGCCTCGGCTCGGAGAACGGCGTCGCAGAGGGCACGAAGCTGGCTATGTTCAGCGACAGCGCAAGCCGCCTGTGCAAGCCTACCGCCCAGGCCGTGAGCAACAGCGAGTACACCGCCGGTGACTTGAGCGCGTCGCAGAATTGGTGGTGGTGGCTCCGCTCCCCGTGTTCGTCGTACGCGAACAACGTGCGCTGCGTGCACGCGGACGGGAGCCTCTACTACGACAGCGCGTACGACGGCCACTGGGGTGTGCGCCCGGCTTTGAATCTGTCATCTGACATCTTGGTATCTGATGCACCGGACAGCGAGGGGTACTACACCATCATCTGGAATAATGCCCCCACCACGCCCCCGTCCATCACCGTGCCAGAGGACGTGCGGAGCGGTAAAGGTCTCACCGTCTCTTGGGCGGCGTCGGTGGACCCGGACACCGACGCCGTGAGCTATGAGCTGGAGCGGAAGTACAACAACGGTGGGTGGTCCAAAATCTATGACGGAGCCGCGACGCAGTTCAGCGACACGATCACCACGGCGATGAACACGGTAGCATACCGGGTCCGCGCCAAGGACAGCAAGAACGCTTATAGCGCATACACCACCAGCCCTACCCGGACCGTCACCCACAACGTAGACCCGACGGTGAGCGGCAGCGATCAGCAGCTCGGCGTGGTGACTACGCCGCCCTCGTTCCAGTACACGGTCAACGACGGGGACGCCGGAGACACGCTCACCATCGTAGAGAGCCTGGACGGTGTGGCCCTTAAAACTATCACCCCGGCAGAGCGGAACCATCAGTACACCTTTGCGCTCGCGGCGGCACAGTTCGCCGCCCTCACCGGACCGCACACCATGACTATCAAGGTCTCGGACAGCGCCGGGAACAGCGTCACCCGTACCATCACCTTTACCCGGTCCGTCTCCATCATCGACTTTGACTGGAAAGTGGATGACACCAGCGCCGCCGCGCAGAAAATCCTTGTCTCCATGCGGTACAACGCCCATGAGGACGGCGTGACAATCCAGGTCTGCAACAACTACAACGACGAAGAGCCGACCTGGGAGACTGCCCAGCTCGGCCTCAAGCACATTTTCAGCAATTCCGCGAAGACTGCGGATAGCTTTGCTGTGGGCGTCCGCGTCCAGATCACCAAGGCCGGAGGGTATGAAAGCATCGCCTGCTACTCTCTGTCCGCAAGCTACATCTAAGGGGGAATGACTATGAGAAGTCTTGACGAAGCCCGCGCCTACCAGAAGCAGGAAAAGAGCGTGGACACCTATGAGCTGTGGGCGGCCATCCTTGCCACCCATGACGCTCTGGTGGAGATGGGCGGCCCCGGCCTCCCGGAACTTCATGTGAACCGGGCGCGGGCGAACCTCATCCGCGCCGGACAGGTCGAGAGCGGAGACTACACCGACGCCGATCTAAAATCCATCGCGGCGGCAGATGGGGCCCGTATCTGGAGCGCCACCATGGGGACCATTTTCAAGGATGAACCTATCGTGGGGCCGGACGGCGAACTTTACATCTGCACCACGCAGCACCAGGCGCAGGCGAATTGGGCGCCTGGTAGCGAGGGCGGACGGACGTTGTTCCGTCCGCTCCGCAGCGAGCCGGAGGAACCTGGAGAGTACCTGGAGTTCATTTGGGGCGAGCACGTCCCCTATGGTGCGGTACGCCGGGACCCCGTGGACCAGCAGCTCTACACCCCCATCAAGGAGGCGGGCGTCACGCTCTATGAGCCGCACTACCCCCACCTGGTCCCCTCTGAGTACAAGCTCTACGAAGAGGTAGAGCCGGAACCCGAACCGTGGCCGGAGCCGGGGGATGTCCCGGATTGGGATGAACTGGAGGCCAATCACACGTTCCAGGTAGGCGACCATTTCACCCACGACGGCACGGAGTATGAGGTCCTGCGCGTCTTCACCAAGCAGGATGGTTGGGCGCCCCCGGCGCTCCTGGACGACTACTACAAGGTCGTGACGGAGTAAAGGGGTGAGACCAATGGAAGTAAACGTCAGCCTGGGCCAGATGGCGCTTGCCTTTGTCGCGGCTATGGGTATTCCGAGCGCGATCATGGGCCTTATCATCTGGCGGCTGGAGCGCCGCATCGACAAGCGGGAAAAGGAACAGGCGGCCCAGGAACAGGGCCAAAAGGACCTCTTCGTCCTGATTGTCCAGGGGACCAATGCCGCTATTGCCCTGGGGGAAGCGACTGCAAGGGCCGTCCAGCGCATCCCTGACGCCCACTGCAACGGGGATATGCACGACGCCCTGGACTACGCCGCCGGCATCAAACACAAGCAAAAGGACTTCCTCACCCGGCAAGGCGTTTCCTCCCTGATGGACTGAGGGGGACGCTATGGCTGGTAAGTATGAGGGGAAACGCGCCAAGACGCGCCGCCCGTGGGAGTTCAAAAAGAAGCTCGCTGCGTGGGCCGTCCTTATTGCCACGGCCACCGCCGTAGCTTCCTACGTCCTCGCCTACCTGGACAAGCAGACCGCGAGCGATGTTACCACCACCATCTTTACCGCCTGCATCGGCTATCTGGTGAGCTATGCGGCGGCATCCACCACCGAAAAAGTCAGCCGAAACCGCCACGGGCTGGACGCTGACGGAAACCCATTCCAGACTAACAACACGGAGGGCGGGTCCGACACCAGCGGACCCACCCTCGGATAAAAATAAGGAGGATTTACCATGTACGACATCACCCCTATCATCGAAGCTGTGGCCGCCCTGATCGGCGTCATCGTTACCTGTGTGCTCATCCCGTTCATCAAGTCCAAGACCACGGCATCCCAGCAGGCGGAAATCAACGCCTGGGTCAAAATCGCCGTCTCCGCTGCTGAGCAGATTTTCAAGGGCAGCGGGCGCGGAGAAGAGAAGAAGCAGTACGTTATTGCCTGGCTGAAAGAGCGCGGTGTCACTGTGAATGAGAATGAGCTTGACGCGCTCATCGAGGCCGCCGTCTATGAGCTGACCCAGGGCATCATCCCCCTGGAGGGCATCGCCATTGAGACCACTACCGAAGTCACGGAGGACAAGGAGGAAACCGACCATGAGTAACAGCTCCCTTGTAACCTATACGAAAATCAGCCCCAACCGGACAAGCCCCCGCAATCATAAAATCGACACCATCAGCATCCATTGTTTCGTCGGCCAAGTGACGGCGAAGAGCGGTTGCAACGCCGGAACCTTTACCAAGTACGACCCGAACAACGGAGCTTCCTGCAACTACGTCGTGGGGCATGACGGCTCCATCGGACTGTGCGTGGAGGAAAAGGACCGGAGCTGGTGTACCTCCAGCGTGGCCAACGACCACCGCGCCGTCACCATTGAGACGGCCAGCGAGACCAAGGACCCCTACAAGGTCACGTCGGCGGCCTATGCCGCTCTGCTGGACCTGGTGACGGACATTTGCCGCCGGAACGGGGCCAAGAAGCTGCTCTGGTTCGGGGACAAGGCGAAGACCCTTGCCTATACCCCCAAGGCCGGGGAAATGGTGATGACGGTTCATCGCTGGTTTGCGAACAAGGCTTGCCCTGGCGATTACCTCTACAACCTGCATGGCGAGATTGCCGCCGAGGTCACTAAGCGGCTGAGCGGCGGCTCCGGCTCCACCGCCCCGGCCCCCGGCGCTTCTGGCGGCGCCCAGACCGCCGTAAACTACACGGTGAAAGTGACAGCGACGGACCTCAATATCCGTTCCGGCCCCGGCACCAACTACGGCAGCAAGGGCGCTATCAAGCCCGGCATCTACACCATCGTTGCGGAGGCCGGCGGCACCGGCGCTTCCAAGTGGGGCAAGCTCAAGAGCGGAGCCGGGTGGATTTCTCTGGACTACGCCACCAAGACCGGCACCAGCAGCTCTACGGCGTCCAAAGCCGTGACGGTGGGCAGCACCGTCACCATCCAGGCTGGAGCCGTCTACGGCGGCCTCGCCACCTCCAGAGGGGCCAAGGTCCCGGACTACGTGAGCGGCAAGAACCGCCGGTACACCGTGAAGCAGATCGCCACCCACAAGGGCGTCCAGGAGGCGCTTCTCAAGGAAATCACGTCCTGGGTTGCGCTGTCCTACCTGACCGTGGTATAATCTGCGCGTGGAATTATTTTGGCATTACGCCACCTGAAAGCGGTGGAGACTATGGAGAAACACCGCAACGCAGGACAGGTAGATAGACCGAAATACCGCGAAAAATAAGGCGAAACAGCCCCCGTCAATCGAGTGGGAATAAATAATTAGTGTTTCCTGAATCCTGAAAAGCGTTGGTAATACAGCGTTTTTCAGGATTTTTCTTTTTTAGTGGCTACAAATTGGCTACATTTGCAGCGATTTTTGTAGCCAGAGGCTCACGGCATAATGCCGTCAAGCTGTCTGGCTACCTCCACCTGCTTGTTGGGGTACAGGTGGCTGTACGTGTCCATCGTGGTCTGCACCTTCTCGTGTCCGAGACGCTCCGCGATCAGCAGCGGGGAGAAGCCCATCTCCACCAACAGGCTGGCGTGGCTGTGTCGAATGTCATGCACCCGGATGCGCTTTACCCCCGATGCCTTGCAGCCATACTCCATTTCGTGGTACAGAAAGCTCTTGGTGTAGGGAAACAGCCGATCATCATTTTGCAGTCCGTAGCAATGGGACATATACTCCTGCAAACAGGTGCAAAGACCGTCGGGAATGGGGATAGTGCGGATGCTTTTCGGTGTTTTCGGAGTGGTGATAATATCCTCTCTGCCGAGGCGCTGATAGCTCTTGTTCACCGTCAGGGTCTTCTTCTCGAAGTCGATGTCCGACGGCGTGAGCGCCAGCAGCTCTCCCTCCCGAATCCCCGTGTAGTACATGGTCATAAATACCGTGTAGCTGGCGGGACGGTCTTTCATGCTCTCGATAAAGGTCTGAAACTCGTCCTTTGTCCAGAACAGCATCTCGTCGGCTTTCTTCTTGCCCATGCTCCCCGCCTTGTGGCAGGGGTTTTCTTTCAAGCCATAGTATTTGACTGCGTAGTTGAAAATCGCCGTGAGCTGGTTGTTGATGCACTTGAGATAGGTCTGGGCGTAAGGCTTGCCGTTTTCATCCCGATAGCTGGTCAGGGAGTTCTGCCATTGGCGCACATGAGTGGGCTTGATCTCGTTCAGCGGGATTTTCTTGAAGAAAGGCGTTACCTTCAGGTCAATCAGCCATTTCTTGCTGGCAACGGTGGAGGGCTTGAGGCGGTGCTCCATATCCTTGACATACAGGGTGATGAAGTCACCGAAGGTCATGCCGAGGCTGCCTGTGGATTGGCTGATAAAGTCCCGTTCCCATTGCAGGGCTTCCTTCTTGGTGGTGAATCCCCGCTTCTTTTTGTGGATGGTCTTGCCCGTCCAGTCCGTCACGCGGATCTGAGACATCCAGCGACCGGTGTCGCCGTCTTTTGTTACTGACATTTTTACCTCCTTCCCTCAAGAATCAGGCTTTGATGGGGTTATTTACTCATTACTCTCGTTTTTACCGTATTCCTTTTCCAAAAATGCCGTCCGTTTTGCAATCCGTTCGTCGCGGTCAAGTTCTTCCGGCTCTGTGCATTTGACTGCGTTCGCGGCGTAATATGCCAAAGTCTGCTCCTTCCAGCGCTTATATGTTGCCTGCGTGGAGTTATAGGCGCGAAGCTCGTTGCGCTCTTCCTCCCATTGTTCAAGGAACAGGCATATATCCGCGTTGAACTCCGCCGTGCTCTTTCCGTCAAAGGAAATGGAACATTCCCACCGCTTGCTGCGGGGTGGCTTCTGCACGTCGATCTTGAAGTCGATGCCTTCTACCGTTTCCAGCTTAAAGAGAAAGTCCATCACGTCGGAAAGCGTTCTGATCTGCGTTGTACTGGATTCGTAGCCGAGGATATAGGTCGGCGTTGAATCCAACAGGTCGGCAATCTGATTGACAACGGCAATCGACACTTCGATCTCTCCGGTTTCGTACTTCTGTACGGTGCGGAGGGATTTTTTTAGCATTTGTGCCAGCTCGGTCTGGTTCAGCCCCTTCCGTTTTCGGAGCTGCTTGATTCTCTGCCCAATGGCGGGATAATCGAAATTGTCCATATCTGATTCACCTCGTCCATATCATATCACAGAATAAAGCGAATTGCAAGTACATATTTTTATTTTCTGAAGGCTTGACAGATGCATCTTGTGTGCGTATAATAAAATATGTACTCAAGATGCGCATTTCAGAGGGGGCAGAGAAAGGAGGATGAACAAAAGATGCGCAGACCGAGGCGAATCACTTTGAAACAGGAGGTACTATGAGAGCACAGTTTATCACAGCGTCAGAGGTCGCGGAGATCATGGGCATCAGCCGCAGCAAGGCGTATCAGATCGTCCGGGAAATGAACAGAGAGCTAAAAGCCCAAGGCTATCTGACCGTAGCCGGAAAATGCCCTGCCCAGTATTTCAAGCAGAAGTTCTACGGCTTCCAGATTCCCGGAGGTGAGCGCAATGACGGGAAATGAGAAAACGACCGCCCTCATCCCATCTGTTGGCGCAGATGGAGGGCAGCCGCCTCACAATTCAACTAAACAAAGGATACCACATGAAACCTGCGAAAGCAATCCCCCGGAGGAAAATATTGAGGAAATACGTGAGAGAATCCGGCGCATGAACGACCCACATTATCTTCATACCGTTTCCATGACAGAGCTGTATCAGACCGCATACAAGAGCAGACCGCCCGTCATCGACGGCTTGCTCTATGCGGGAGCGTATATCCTCGCAGGAGCACCCAAAATCGGAAAATCATTTCTGGTAGCGCAGCTTGCCTACCATGTCAGCACAGGGCAAAGGCTGTGGGGTTATGAAGTCCATTCCGGCACGGTGTTATACCTCGCGCTGGAGGATGATTTCCAGAGAATCCAGAGCCGGATGTTTATGATGTACGGCGTGGCGGATACCGCCAGCCTGCATTTTGCAACGGCAGCAAACAAAATCGGAAACGGTCTTGACGAGCAGCTTGAGAATTTCATAAAGGAACACCCCGACATGAAGCTGGTTATCATTGACACCATGCAGAAGATTCGGGAGGCCGGAGGCGAGGCTTACAGCTACGCCAGCGACTATGAGATCATCGGCAAGCTCAAGCGTTTTGCGGACAGACACAGCATTTGCATCGTTACCGTTCATCACACAAGAAAGCAGCCAGCCGGAGACAGCTTTGAAACGATCTCCGGCACAACAGGACTTCTTGGTTGTGCAGACGGAGCACTCCTGATGCAGAAGAAGAAACGGACTGCATTGGAGGCCACGGTCGATGCGGTGGGGCGAGATCAACAGGATCAGATTCTATATCTGAAAAAAGATGCCGACACGCAGATATGGAGCCTTGAACGGACGGAGAACGAGCCGTATCAGGAGCCGCCCGACCCGGTATTGGATACGGTTTCCCAGCTTGTTTCCTCCGAAATCAGAGAATGGACAGGCAGCCCGACCGAGCTTGCGGAAGCGGTGAATACAGGCATGGCGGCAAATGCCCTCACCAAATACCTGAACGTTAAATCCGGCAGGCTGCTGGACGAGTACCATGTGAGGTATGAGAACAGGGCCAAACACTCCGGGCGGCAGGTGAAGCTCACCCATATGATAATTGACAATGTTGAGTACGAAGTAATCGACTGAGGACAGCGCGACGGCTGCGACGGTCGCGACGGTGGAAATGATGCCATCAAAGCAACCGTCGCAATCGTTGCGACCGTCGCGGATAGGAAAGGATAGGAAAATGAAAAGCGTACAAATCCCCTATGATCTGTTCATCGACCTCGCCATGTACCATCTGCGGGGCGAGGATGATTTTGAAGAAGAAATCCGGCAGGGCTTGGAGAAGAAGCTCGACGCCATGCTGAACCGACAGCTCTACTCACAATACAAGACCGCTCCTACCGAAGAACAGCGGGAACAGGCAAGGCAGGAGTATCTTGACCGGCGTGGAGTGCCGCAGAGCTACCGATGGACTACTCCTCCTTGGGAACTGTGACAGGAGCGTGCCACGCTCCTGTTGCTGGAGGACAAGGCAAAGCCCCTCGCATCCCCGTCCCCATCGAAAAACCCGCAGATTTTGAGATGGATGGCAGAGAGGATTTTCAAAATTCTCTCTGCCTGTGGGCGGCAGCGTTGAAGCAAATTCGATTGCTGAAAGGCTGGCGGTCACGCCGTGGATTTTGCAAAGTGGGTACTACTTTCAAGCCACGGCAGGCTTCCGCAGAAGCCGCACACCCCGTTCCCCCTCGGAGAGCCCACGATACTTTGCAGCCGCAGGATGAAAGTATCATAGTGGGTTATTACACTTCCGCAGAAGTGCTCCCTCGGAAGCTGCCCCGTCCTGCGCAATCTGAAATCAGGAGGTAAACTGCCTATGGCAAGAGGCGACGGTATTCATCGTACCAACGCAAGAAATATGAGGCTGACCGCTGCCAAAATCAGCAACGCGCAGCAGCACAACGAACGGGAAAAGGAATCCTATGTCAATCAGGATATTGTCCCGGAGAGAACGCACCTCAATGTCCATTTCAAGAAACCGACCGCCGGATATGCGGAGATGTTTGAGCAGTTGAAAAAGGACGGGATCATCTCCACCCGTGGATTGAAAGAGGATGCCGTTCTCTACGGCGAGCTGGTCTTTGACGTAAACACCGCCTATTTTCATAATCACGGCGGCTATGACTTCGCAAAACAATTTTACACCGATGCTTACAAATCCGCAATAGAAATCGTCGGCGGCGAGCAGTACATCCTGTCGGCAGTCATGCACGCCGACGAGCGCAACCGCGCCATGTCCGACGCGCTGGGGCAGGACGTGTACCACTATCACCTTCATGTGGTCTACATCCCCATCGTGGAAAAGCAAATCCTGTGGTCAAAACGCTGCAAGGATAAATCGCTGGTGGGGACGGTCAAGGAAACGATTCAGCAGGTCAGCATGAGCAAAAAGTGGGATTCCAAGCCCGCGCTGGATGAGCATGGGAAACCGCTGCTGAACGCAAACGGAAAAACCGTGCTCCGAAAATCCTATTCCGTTCTGCAAGATGATTTCTTCGCCGCCATGCGAAAGGCAGGGTATGACGATGTGGAGCGAGGCGAGCGCGGCAGCTCTGAGGAACACCTGACGGTGACGCAGTTCAAGGTGCAGCAGGAACAGGCGCGGCTGGCAGAATTCACAGAGCAGAACCGTCAGCAGGAAAAACAGGCAGCAACGCTTGGGAGCAAAATTGAAAAAATCCAGAATCAGCGGGTCGATGTGCGGTCTATCGAAAAAATCGTGGCAACGTCCATTCCCTTCTCATCCAAAGTCGCCGTGGAGCGTGAGGACTTTGACCGACTTTCCACTCTGGCAAAGAAGTACGTTACAGCAGAGAAAAAGGAATCCAAACTGCAAAAGGCGTTGGATGCGGCAAACAAACTGATTGCAAAGCTCAAGGCTGAGATTGACAGTTTGAAACAGGAAATTTCTGATTATAAGTCTGTCCACAGAAAGCTCCGTGCGGCAGAATTGGAGCGTGAAAATACGGAGCTGCGCGGGAAAGTCCGCAGCTATGAGGATGTGATTCAGCGTAATAATCTGTGGCGATTCTTCCATCCGCACAGAGAAAAAGCGGTCACGAGGGACGAAGCTCGCTGATTCCTGTGTAGAGCCGGAAAAAACGCATTTTATCGAATGGGAGCGCGTCGGACAGGGCAGACATCGTCCGGCGCGCTCCTGTTTGAAAATCGCCATTTTTCCCAAGTCAAGAGCCGAAGAAAACACCTGAAAAACACCCCTATTGCGTGACAGAGCCGCAGAAAGGATAAGCCTATGAGAACAGGACTTACCAAGCAGGAAAAGACCACCGAAATCTATTTTGACGAGAAAGACCCCACCATCTTCATCCGCACCCACAACACCGACCTCAAAAACAGGCTGACCGCATACAACCGCAAACACCCTGCCGTCTGCAAGCTGACGGACGTAGACCCGGACACGGGCTGCAAGGAATTTGAGATTGAAAAGGGACGCTTCTCTTTCCGGCTGACCGCCCCATACAGAGAGGAACTCCGCAGGGCGGCAAGCGAAGCGGCGAAAAACGAATAAAAGGGTTTTAGGGCTTCGTTGATTGTTGCGTTGGCAACCCCACCGCAATGGTAGTGCCCTTCTCCGAACTTTTCTCTACCCAAACGGAGCCGCCGTGGAGGTCGGCGATCTCCCATACCAGTGAGAGCCCCAGTCCTGCGCCACCGTATTCCCGGCTGCGAGACTTGTCCACCCGGAAGAAGGGCTGGAAGATACTGCGCTGATACACCTCCGGGATGCCGCAGCCGGTGTCGGAGACGCGGAGCAGGAGCTTTTCCAACTCCTGAGTGACAGAAACCCGTACCGAGCCGCCCGGCCGGTTGTACTTGACAGCATTCTCCGTCAGGTTGAAGATCAGCCGGTAGATCAGTGCATCGCTGCCGGTCATAATGCCGTCGCCCTCCGCCGTCAGCGTGACGCCGAGCTTATCTGAGAGCGGCGCAAGATCTGTGAAGATCTCCTCGATCATGGGAGCGAGTTGGATCCGCTCGTTCCGCGCCACCTGCCGCAGATTGCTCATCTCCAGCAGTGTCCTGGTCATCTGTATCAGCCGTTCCGTCTGCTCACGCAAAAGCGTGAGGAACTCCGCCGTCTCCGGTCGCACATCAGGATGCTCCGCGGAAAACAGCTCCAACTGCGCCTGCATTAGTGCCAGTGGCGTGCGCAGCTCGTGGGCGGCGTTGCCGGTGAACTGCCGCTGGGCGGAAAAGGCGTTGTTCAGCCGCTCCAGCATCTGGTTGAACGAGCGGCTCAGCTGCCGGAACTCCGAAATAGCATCTTCATCGATCCTCATATCGGCAAGATTGTTCAGCTGCACCTGCTCCACCTGCGAGGTAAAGCTGCGCAGGGGCTTGAGAGCGCGTCCGCTGACGAAATAGGCGAGGATGCCGCTGAGCAGCGTTACCGCCGCCGTGATGTACCAGTTGGTGGTGCGGAAGCGCCCCTGCACCCCATCGACGACGATGGTCAACTCCTCGTTGGGCGCTATGAGCTGCGGGTCAAAGCTCGCCGCTCCGCCATCATTCAGGATCACCGTGCCGCCGCCTTGTAAACTGTCCGCAATGGTGTCCATATAGTACACACCGGAGGAGCACAGCAGCAAATTCATGGCCACGCAGGTGATGCCGATGAGCAGGACGGACATCAGCGTGATGCGCCACTGCAGGGAAAGCCGCTTCATTCCTCCTCGCCTCCCATCAGATAGCCCTCGCCGATGCGGTTGCGGATGGGGTCATAGCCCAGCACGGCGCGGAGCTTTTTGCGCAGGGCGGAGATGTGGACGCGAATGGAATTGCTGAAGCTGTCCACGCTATTGTCCCAAACGTGATCCATCAGCTCCTCCTGACTTACTGGCCTTCCTTGATGCACCATCAGGTATTCCAGGATTCCCGTTTCCTTCCGGGTGAGCGTCAGCGTCTGCCCGTTGACGGTGGCGGTACGGGAGCGGGTGTCAAAGGTCAGGCCTCCGCAGCTTAGCAGCACATCCTGCTGGGTGAACTGCCGCAATGTCAGGCTGCGGATGCGGGCCTCCAGCTCCGCCAAGTGGAAGGGCTTCGCCAGATAGTCGTTCGCCCCGGCATCCAGCCCCTGCACCTTGTCCTCCACTTCGCTGCGGGCGGAGAGGATCAGCACCCGCGTCTCCCGGTCGGTCTGCCGCAGGGTGCGCAGCACCGTCATGCCGTCCTTTTTCGGCAGATTCAGATCAAGAAGCACCAGATCGTATCGTTCCACGCCCAGAAGCGCCAGCGCCTTTTCGCCGTCATAGCAGTAGTCCACGCTGTAGGCCAGCCGCCGCAGGCTGCGAACGATGGTCTCGCACAGGGCGCGTTCATCTTCAATTACTAAAAGGTGCATGAGAGCCCTCCTTTTTATTTCTTCGTTTTTGTGTTGCTTTCATTATAGCAAAAACAGATAAGGTTTGCGTTAAGTTTTCGTTCTTAACAGAGACTTTAACTCTCCCGCGCTATGATGGAGGCAGAAAATCGGAAAGGGTGATGAAAAATGAGCTGCGGGAAAAAGGCCGCGGCGCAGATCGTGCTGCTGATGGCCGGAGCCGCCATGCTGTGCTTTGGTGTCTGGCGGGGCGAGGCGGAGACAGTGCTGAGCAAAGCAATCAAATTATGTCTGGAGTGTGTGGGCATTGGGTAAAAAGTTTTCAGGCGTTTCACAGACCATGTCCCGCTTCCGGGGCTGGATTCAGGCGGGGGCGACGCTGCTGACCAACCTGCATCTGCCGAACTTTCTCAAGGGCGGACTGTATCAGGGGGCGGGGAAGACCGTCTGCGTGCCGGGGCTGAACTGCTACTCCTGTCCGGCGGCGTCCGGGGCCTGCCCCATCGGGGCGTTTCAGGCGGTGGTGGGGTCTTCCAAGTTCAGCTTCTCCTACTATATCACAGGCTTCCTCATTCTGCTGGGCGTGCTGCTGGGGCGCTTTATCTGCGGCTTTCTATGCCCCTTCGGCTGGTTTCAGGAGCTGCTGCACAAAATCCCCACTAAGAAGCTTTCCACAAAGAGGCTGAAGCCGCTGACATACCTGAAATACGCTGTCCTGCTGGTGATGGTTTTCCTGCTACCGGCGTTCCTTGTGAACGATGTAGGCATGGGTGACCCGTTCTTCTGCAAATACCTCTGCCCCCAAGGCGTGCTGGAGGGAGCCATCCCGCTGTCCCTTGCCAATTCCGGCATCCGGGCGGCGCTGGGCAAGCTGTTTACATGGAAATTCAGCATTCTGCTGTCGGTGATCGTGCTGAGCGTGCTGTTCTACCGTCCCTTCTGCAAGTGGCTCTGCCCGCTTGGCGCATTCTACGCGCTGTTCAACCGGGTGTCCCTCTTCCAGATGAAGGTGGACAAGAATAAGTGCGTCTCCTGTGGAAACTGTGCCAGAGCCTGCAAGATGGATGTAGACGTGACGAAAACGCCCAACCATACTGAGTGTATCCGCTGCGGGATGTGCATCCGCGCCTGTCCAACGAACGCCGTGTGC
Source organism: Flavonifractor sp. DFI.6.63 (assembly GCF_024462255.1). Classification (NCBI taxonomy): domain Bacteria; kingdom Bacillati; phylum Bacillota; class Clostridia; order Eubacteriales; family Oscillospiraceae; genus Flavonifractor; species Flavonifractor sp. DFI.6.63. The sequence goes on from NZ_JANGBE010000007.1 coordinate 76,294, forward strand.
TTCCGCTACGGCTTCGGCAGCGGGAAAGAAACAACAAAGAAAACAACGATGGAGGAATTAAAATGAACAGGAAGAGAATTTTTGCACTGGCTTTTGCCGTGCTGATGGTGCTGTCTCTGGCAGCCTGCGGCACGCGAGACAACGACAAGATGGCGAATGGAAGCGGCAACGGCTCCGCCATGACTGGCGAGCCGAAAACCGCCGAGGAGGCGCTCGCCCTGCACAAGGAGCTGCTGGAGCGGGAGAACGCGCTCCTGTCGGAAAATACCGAGCTGTGGGAAAAGGTCTTTATGGAGGCCGACAAGGGCATGGCCATGATCGAGGACGGGAAAAACTACGGCGACTTCCTGCTGGACACCGTTGAGGCCGCTAAAGAGCAGTTCACCGACAAGGAGTATGAGTGGCTGAAGGAGTCAGCCACGGAGATCAGCAATATCGAAAACAAGCTGACCGCGCTGGAGGAAAAGTACCCCGAGATTGTGCAGCAATCCATGGACGGCGATATGAGTATGCCCGCGGGCAGCGACACGAGCAACCCTCCCGACGACGGCAGTATGCAGAAGTTCCCCGCCTTTGAGGGCAAGGACCTGGATGGCAACGCGGTGAAAAGCGACGAGCTGTTCTCCGGCAACGCCGTCACCGTGGTGAATTTCTGGTTCACCACCTGCAATCCCTGCGTGGGCGAGCTTTCCGAGCTGGACGCACTGAACAAGGAGCTTGCGAAGAAGGGCGGCTCCCTCATCGGCGTCAACACCTTCACTCTGGACGGCGACGAAGCGGCAATTTCCGAGGCGAAGGATGTGCTTGCCAAGAAGGGCGCCACCTATCAGAATGTGTATTTTGACTCCGACGGTGAGGCGGGAAAGTTTACCACCAACATCTTTGCCTATCCCACCACCTATGTGGTCGACCGCAGCGGCAATATCGTGGGTGACCCCATCGTAGGCGCCATCACGGAAAAGAAGCAGGCGGAGACGCTGCAAAAGCTCATCGACCAGGCTCTTGCTGCCGATATGGGCTGACAAACGAATTCATCTTCTCAGAAAGGAGGGATACACCATGTATCGGAGAGTATTGCCGCTTCTGCTCACCGCGGTACTGCTGCTGAGCGGCTGCACTGCCGGGCAGAAAAATATGCCGCAGAAAATGGACGAGAAGGAAATGATCGGACAGCCCTCTGATATGTCCGGTGAAGGAAGCATGTATATGGATACCACGGAAAATGTCATATATCTGGCGGGCGGCTGCTTCTGGGGAATGGAACAGCTGATGCAGTCTATTCCCGGCGTCATCGATGCCGAGAGCGGCTATGCCAACGGCACCTGCGAGGCGGACGCCGATTACAAGACCGTCTGCAAGGGCGAGACCGGCTTTCGGGAGGCCGTGCGGGTGGAGTATGACCCCGGACAGGTGAGTCTCGACGCCCTGCTGCTGGCCTACTTCTATGTGATCGACCCCACGGTGGAGAACCGGCAGGGCAACGACCGGGGCAGCCAGTATCAGACCGGTGTCTATTACACCAACGAAAGCGCGAAGGAAACGGTGGAGCGCATCGCGGAGATCGAGCGGGGACGCAGTGAAAAGTTCTTCGTGGATATCGGCCCACTCAAGAACTACTACCCCGCCGAGGAGTACCACCAGAACTACCTCGAAAAGAACCCGAACGGCTACTGCCACATCCCGCGCGCGGAGATGGAGCTGTTTTCCCGGCTGCGCATCGATCCGGGCGACTATCAGAAGCCCGCGGCGGAATCCATCCGGGACAAGCTGACGGCGGAGCAGTACCGTGTTACGCAGGAGAGCGGCACGGAGCGCGCTTTCACAGGCGAGTTCTGGGATAAGTTTGAAAAGGGCATCTATGTGGATGTCGTCACCGGCGAGCCGCTCTTTTCCTCCACGGATAAGTTTGAGAGCGGCTGCGGCTGGCCGGCTTTCACAAAGCCCATTGAAGAGCCCGCCGTAGTGGAACTGGAGGACCTGAGCCATGGCATGCGCCGCACAGAGGTCAGAAGCCGTGCCGGAGATTCTCACCTTGGTCATTTGTTCACCGGCGATCCGGAGTCCCCCAATGGCGTGCGCTACTGCATCAACAGCGCGTCCCTCCGCTTTGTGCCTTACGCAAAGATGAAAGCAGAGGGCTACGGATATCTTCTGTATCTGTTCGAGGAATGAGTTCGCAAAATACAATGATATAATAAGCAGCGTCCCAATCATTATGAACCGGGACGCTGTCGTTTATGCTCATGTCGGTTTATTCAAACAGGACGTTCAGCTTGCTGTTCAGAATCAGATCGGCATAAGCAAGCGGGTCATTGTAGATCAGATAATCCAGCTCTGACCGCTGGAAGCGGTTGTCAGCAGCTTCGCTTTCAACGGCGGTGAAGTCAATGGAAATCTGGCTTCTATCGTCAAAAACCAATTCTACGCAGGCTGTGTCTATGTTGAATTGATAGGATATAAGTTTGCTCATGGTCATACCTCCAAGATGTTTTTTGAGGTGAATCAGGCGGTCAATTTCCGGGTGATTATTGGCGGGAATCATATCGAAATCTGCTGCAAATCATTCAAAATAAATCGTTGCGAACGGTTAGTACGTATAAAATAGCTGGCTACAAAACGGCTACAAAATTCGTAAGGAACCTATGTACAGCCCGAAATACGTGGATTATTTGGATGAAAAGTGCATCGAGAGTGCATTTTATAACCCTAAATCAAAGCTCAAGACTTGAGTGGGAGTAAGCGTAGCCGGAGAATGCCGGATGGAGCCGAAGAATAGTTTGCAGATGGATAAGGCGTCTGAACAGGGGAGGGGATATTCATGTATTATACGGCGCGCTATTGGTCTCCAGTGGGGCCGCTTCTGCTGGCGGGCAGGGAAGACGGCCTGATAGGGCTGTGGCTGGAGGGACAAAAGTATTTTGGAGCCGGTTTGCCGGAGCAGCGGGAGCAGCGGGAGGATCTTCCCATCCTGCGCAGTGCAAAGGAATGGCTGGATCGGTATTTTGCAGGAGACCGGCCTGCAATTGCAGAACTCGCCCTTGCGCCGGCCGGCAGTCCCTTTCGTCAGGGCGTTTGGCGCATCCTGTGCGAGATCCCCTATGGCCAGGTGACCACCTACGCGGCCATCGCAAAGCAGATGGCGGAGCACATGCAGCGCAAGACCATGTCCGCGCAGGCAGTCGGCGGTGCGGTGGGACATAACCCGATTTCCATCATCATCCCTTGTCACCGGGTGGTCGGAACGAATGGGAGCTTGACCGGTTATGCCGGCGGCGTCGACAAAAAACGCAGGCTGCTGGAATGGGAGGGCGCCGACCTTTCCAGACTGTCGGCTCCCGCCGGAGAAGCCGCGCGATAGCGGCCCCCGGCGGGACTGCGCCTGGAGTCATCGCGGCGCCTTGTCCAGTGATTTTGGCCCGAAGCTGTGGGGCAAGAGCTCGGACAAGGAGCAGGAGACGAACGTATGATCGCCCCGGGCGACCAGCAGCCGGAGCGCGGGTGCAAATTCGCTGAGCATCTGACGGCAGGCTCCGCAGGGCCAGCAGTAATCAGCGGCGGCGCCTACCACGGCAAGACGGATAAAATCATCCCGGTGCCCTTCGCTGACCGCTTTTACCAGTGCGGTACGCTCGGCGCAGATGGTAGAGCCGTAGGCGGCGTTCTCCACATTGCATCCGGTATAAACGTCCCCGCCGGCACACTCCAGCGCGGCCCCCACTGGAAAGCCCGAGTAGGGCACATAGGCATGCTTCAGCATTGTAAAGGCAAGCTCCACCAATTCCTGGTCTGTCATCGAAAAACCTCCTTGCTCCTAAAACGGCCTCGCATGGGATATCCATGCGAGGCCATTTTAGCATGTTTTTCTCAGGACTTCAACTTATCACAGTTGCGTACGGCGGGCAGAGCCAGACCCAGCACGCCGCAGAAAAGGGTGACGACGCCGGACAGCAGAAACCAAACGGTGATGCCGGTGCGGTCGGCCAGAAGAGCGGTGGCGACCAGTCCAACGGGGGATGCCAGCGTCATGATGGCCCCGGACAGGCCGAGCACCCGCCCCAGAAATTCCGGCGCGACCTTTTCTTGGATCAGAGCCATAAAGACCGAATTGAAGAAGGGGCAGGTCAGCCCCATGAACAGGGAGAGGACGGCAAAGGTCCAGAAGGCGGTGGGAGGCAGCAGGCCGGTGGACACCAGAACGACGCCCAGGGCGAAGATGGAGCCGAGCATAGTCGCCATCTTATCCCGAAAACCGCCCCAGAGCCCCAGGATCACGGAGCCTGCCAGCATTCCAATGGAGAAAGCGGTCTCCACGACCGCGGCGGAGGCGGTATCTCCGCCGAAGTACTGCATGCTCATAAGGGGGAACAGGGCGGACACCGGCATGAAGGCTACGGAAAAAAGCGCGCAAATCAGGCAGAGCTCCCACAGCCAGCGGTGCGAGCGCAGTACTGCAAACCCCTCTTTCGTGTCCCGCCAGATACGCAGGCGCTGCTCCGGCTGTCCCACACGCAGTACAGGCAGGCGTGCGAAAAGCAGTCCGCCGATGGCAAAAAGTGCTCCCAGCGTATCCGTCAGAATGATCCAATGGAGCGGCAGAGCGGCATACAGCGCGGCGGCCAGAGCAGGGGAGAGCAGCATAGAGACCGTCTGGATGCCCTGGCTCCAACCGGCGCAGCGGGTCAATGCGTCCGGCGGTGCGATCAGAGGCGTTACCGCCTGAATGCAGGGCGCGTGAAACGCGCCGCCTACGCTGCGCAGGGCCAGCACCAGAATAATGGGGCCGGGGGTCAGGGGCACGGCGGCGGCCGCCAGCGCCAGTGCCAGGGACAGCAGGCCGATGGCGCCGTCTGCAGCGGCCATAAGGAAGCGCCGGTCAAACCGGTCGGCAAAGGCCCCGGTAAACAGGGATAGAATGCCCTGGGGCAGCAGAGCGGCGATGGTGGCCGCCGACAAGACGGCGGAGGAGCCGGTCTGATCGGTAAGGTACCAGATCAGGGCGTATTGAGAGACCATGCTGGTGAGGATCGAGAGGGCCTGCCCGACCCAGAGGGTGACAAATTTTTGCTTCCAGTGTGGTATCATACACTCACATTCCTTTCCCAGCCGCGGTAAAGGAGTACAATTTTACCACACCAGCGCCCGGCTGTCAAGCGAAAGCAGTGGGAGACTATTCATAATTTTGTATGGAACACGAATGGAAAGGACACTTGACATTATGTAATTTATATGATATGGTTCAGATATGGAAAGGAAGCTTTCCGTTCAAGAAGGGAGGTTGGGAAAATGAAAAATAGACTGGAAGAATTAAGGAAGAACCGAGGCATTAAACAAGAGGAATTAGCCTCAGTACTTGAAGTATCCCGTCAAACGATAGGTTCTCTTGAAAACGGGCGCTATAATCCCTCCATTCTTCTGGCTTTCAAAATCGCAAATTTTTTTGGAATGAGTATTGAAGAAATCTTTATTTATGAGGAGGATGCAAAATGAAAAATACAAAACATTGGCTCATCACTGGAAGTGGCATTGCTTTATTGGCAGTTGGTTTTTTCCTTATGAAAAATATAGACAATTCCAACAACTTCCTGATGAACCTGCCTTATGTATTCGTAGGAATTGGTTCTGGCGTTTTTGGGTCTGGCATGGGTAGTATTGTTACAAGTAGAACCTTAAAAAAGCACCCAGAAACACAGAGGGTACTGGAAATTGAGAAAAAAGATGAACGAAATATTGCAATTTCTAATCGTGCGAAGGCAAAAGCTTATGATGCTATGACATTCGTATTTGGTGCGCTGATGGTCTCCTTCGCACTGATGGGGATTGAACTGGTTGCTGTATTGCTTTTGGTGTTTTCGTACTTGTTTGTCCACGGCTATGGAATTTATTATCGTTGCAAATACGATAGAGAAATGTAAAAAAATACAGAGGTAGGTTTTATGCCTGTCTTTGTATTTTTTGAATGGAAACAGCGGAAATAGTATTGTTCAAACGATTTTTGGGATATTAAAATTTTCCTTAAACCCACCGTGTTTTACGGATAGCCCAGTGGGCGTCCCTTTTACGCTATTTGTGCATGCTTAAAATCTCCGGCAATTTGACTATACATTGAAAAATATTTGCTTGCATGCTAAAATGCCCATAAGCATAGCAGTGTAATAAATTCCGATTTATCGTTTCATCCCATATTCGTCGAAATTCTGTTTTAACGCCCTTTCTGTAAAAACAAGAGGAAGACACATCACAGCACATTGCAATAGTACGATAATGCCTCCGGTCCATCCGATCGTATCAATCTCCTTGTGGAATACAAGTGCCATTACGATAACGGAAGGTATGGTTGTCACTATCCCTGTCAAAAGCCAAATACGTCCTGCATGTTGATGGGCAAACATCCAAGTGTCCATATTTTTCATAGACATCGATGTTCTGTACCCATAAAAGGCATTTATGTTTTTTGGCGGCTTCTTTATAAAAATCGTCCCGAACGCGATCATTGTCAGAGGAATTAGTAACGTCATTACCAGCATGAATATCCAAAATCCCATCGTTCCGACCCTTTACAAATTAAGATTTGTAAGGAGCAGTCTCATTTTTTGAGGCTGCCCCTGGTTCTTTTGACGAATGGTACCCGAAAAGCAAAAATAAGGTAAAGGGATCACTGGACCCGGCCGAAAGCCGGGCCCAGTGCTTCATGTCTCAGGCCAACGTACGCCCAGATTGGGACGTACCTCCAGGTCAATGATCTCGCGGCAGTCGTAGAAGGGCATATAGCGCTCCACATCCTTGCCAGTGTTGCCGCCCCGCAGCGTGGTTCCGTCCGGATGCATCCGGTCGCAGATGACGGCGGAGATATCCTTTTTGACATAGGAGAAGGAATTGACGCCCACGCTGGCGAAGACCCGGAAGCCCTGATTCTGGAGGTACTGGAACACAGGACCGGTGGTGTGCCAATCGTCTCCGTCGGGCCGGGCGCCGTGGGGATAAAAGAGGATATTGGTGGGTCCCACCAGCGTGCCCACCTCCTCCTGCCAGCGGACGGTGTCCCGCTGGATCTTTTCCAGGGACCAGGAGGACAGGTTGATGTGTCCCCAGGTATGGGAGCCGAAGGTCCAGCCGGTCTCCTTCAGGCGCTGCAGGATGGGCTTGACCGCTTCGATCTCCGCGGCACGGTTTGCGTCGAAGGCGGGCCGGGCCGGGTCGTCCGCGGCGATGTCGATATCGTTCTGCGTGCGGTAGCCCAGGATTCCCTGATATCCCGTCAGAGAAAAGATGGCCTTGGCGCCGTTCAGTGAGAAATCCGGATGCGCCAGCACGAATTGATCCAGAAGGGTCGTGGCGTCCAGGTCCTGCGTCAGGAAGGTCTGCTTGGTATAGGGATCGGTGCACTCCGCCCAAATCTGACCGTCGTCCCCCAGCACCAGCTTGGAGGTAAAGCCCTGCTCCAGCATATATTCGTAGTAGTTCACATCGTCGAAGGAGATGACAAGGGGCTTTTTCCCCTCGGGGAGCATAAGCGTATTGCGCTGCATCCGGGCCACGCCGTCCTCGCCGGTGACCTCGCTCCAGACGTCCTCCATTGCGACCAGAATGAAACCCTTGTCGTAGACGCTTTGAATGATCTTGTTGAACTCATCCACCGTGACCATCCAGTCGTCCAGTCCCTCTTTTTCGGATTGGGTGGCGCTGCAATCGTGGAATGCCCACTGGGGATACGCGATGATCGGATGGAAGAACAGATGCTCCACCGGCTGCTCCGGCCCCCAGGCCTGCGTGAGCTGATCCTCGCTCCAGTAGGTACGTACTGCATCGTAAGGATCGGCGGGCTTGGGCGTTGCGGTAGGGGCGGGGGTGGCTACCGCCACCGGGCTTTGACTGTCGGCGGGCTTGCGTTCGCCATCTCCGCCGCAGGCGGTCAAAGGAAGTGCCAGTGCCAGCGCCAGACCCAGCGCGGCGAGGTGCTTGAGTGTCGTTTTCATTGGTATCGGTTCCTCCCGCGAGTTGTTTTTCTTGATTCGGATATACTCTATGGTACGACAGGAAAAGGCAGAAGGCCTCTCAAAAGGGTAACAAAAAAATTAAGATTTTCTTTCAAGCGGCTGCGGTACTCGATGGACCAGCAGAATACAGGCCCCGCCTGTGACTGTGCCGGTGATCAGGGAGCACAGCAGCAGCGGCGGCAGGTAGACCAAAGGCGCACGGGTACCCAGCACCGCCATGGCGGCCAGGATCTGCCCGGTGTTATGAGCGGCGGCGCCGGCGACGGACACGCCGAACAGGGACAGGCCCCGCATATGCAGCAGCAGGAACATCGTCCCCAGCGCCAGCAGTCCGCCGGTCAGGGAGAACGCTAAGGACATGAGATTGCCGCCCAGCAAGGCCCCCAGCAGGCATCGGGAGACCAGGATCAGCAGGGCCTCGCGCCCGCTCAGGCGGCACAGGGCGTATACCGTCACCAGGTTGGCCAGGCCCAGCCGCAGGCCGGGCAGCGGGAACAGGATGGTCAGGGGAACCAGCCCCTCCGCCACGGAGAGAGCCAGTGCCAGAGCGGTGAGCACCGCGCAGCGGGTCAGCCGCCGGATGGAGCCGGACAAGCGGCAGCACCTCCTTTTTGAATCGGTTGGAGCGCCGGGGCGGTCATCCCGTCACCGCGTCGAAATCAGTCTGGGCCTCTGCGCCGGACAGGGAAATGACCAGCCGGTTGGGCAGACAGATGATCTGATCCCCCGCCCGGTCGGCCCAGCCGGTATGGACGCAGTCCTGGCTGGGGCAGCCGCTTTCCAGTACGCGGATGCGCCCGGGCTCAGCCTGAATGACCATGGGATAAGCCCCGCCGTCCACCGCCAGCTCCACAGGGGAGGTCAGGGCATTCAAGTCGTACTCGGCTACCAGTACACCATCTAAGACGATCCGGGCCGTCAAAAGGTTTCCGGAAGCCGGCCGAAGACCGAAAAAAAGCGCAGCGGCACACAGGATCACCAGCAGCGCCAGCACGCCGTCCCCAATCGTGGGGCGGCGGCGTTCAGCGGCGGGCCGTTTCACAGGTGTATCCATGCTCCTCCCCCCGAAATGCAAAGGTGAGTCCCTCCGTGACGGTGACGACGCCGTCGCTTCCGCATAGGATCAGCTCGAAATCGTCCCGGCTGCGCCAGTAATCCAAGGCGGCCTGCCTGCCTGCCACGAAGAGGGCGGTGGACAGCGCGTCGGCCAGCAGCGGGTCGGAGGAGACCACGGTGACGGACAAAAGCCCGCTGTCGGCGGGATAGCCGGTCTCTGGATCAAGGATGTGGTGATAGGTTATGCCGTTTGCCTCAAAATACCGCTCATACCCGCCGGAGGTGGAAAGCGTTTTGTCCCGCAGAGAGACCACGCCCAACTGACGCTCGGTGTCCTGCGGATCTTTTACCGCCACCCTCCAGTCCGCTCCGTCCGGCTTGGAACCCAAAACGGTGATATTGCCCCCCAGATCCAGCAGGGCGGAGGTGCCTCCGGCCGCCCGGATGGCATCGGCGGCGCGCTGGGCGGCAAAGCCTTTGGCCACGGCGCCGAGGTCTACCGCCATTCCGGGCTCCTCCAGCCGGGCGGAGGCATCGTCCTCCGCTACCGTCAAGGCGCGCCAGTCCACCAGGGCCAGCGTGTCCGCCAGCGTGTCCGGATCGGGCACATGCCGCTCTTCCCGGGTGAAGCCCCAGGCGTCCATGACGGGGGCGATGGTAATGTCAAAGCATCCGGGCAGGTCTTGGGAGACGGACTGGGCAAAGCGCAGCAGCGCTCCCAGCTCCGGCTCCACGGCTAAGGCGCTCCCGTCTCCGGCATGGGTGTTGAGCAGGGCGATCACGCTGTCCTCCCGGGTGCGGGAGAGCATCTGCTCCAGCCGGTCGATCTCGGCCCGGGCGGCCTGGACGGCGGCTTCGCCGTTCTCGTCCAGCACATTGACCGTCATGATAGTATCCATGGCAAAAAACTGTTCCGAGGCGCCCACATCCCCAACGGTGGGAGCGCCGCAGGCGGACAGGGACAGGGACAGGGACAGGGACAGGGCGAGGAAAAGCGGAAAAAGGCGTTTCATGGCATACTCCTGTTTTACCCTCGGGAACAAGGGAAATTCATTCAGCCTATTCTAACATAGTTTCTCCCGGCAGGAAAGAGAAAAACAAACAGGGGCCCGCCGGAACCGGCGGGCCCTGGGGGCAGTGTCGTCTAAGTAGCCGCCCCGGTTGGGGCGGCAGATCGGTCAGCTGCAGCGAGTGCAGCCGCAGTCGGTCTCATCGTCGCTGTCCCACAGGAACGCGGGATAAGAGACATAAACAGGCCATCCGGCGGTAGACGCGCCGCTGTCCTCTGAGAGGCGGGACAGCTCGGAGAAGGCGGACAGGGCGGTTACGCCGTTGTTCCTGCACTCACGCTCACAGCAGCGGCAGTCGCAGTCGGATCTGCATCCGCAGCGGCAGCCGCGGAAGGAGGAGACGCTGTTACAACCGTTCCAACAACACATGCAAAGCAACCCCCATTCGATTTGCGGGAACCGGACAGTCCCCACACCGACAGTATATGCCGGGAAGGCGCGCGGGGTACAAAAGCGCCCCCCGCCCATCAAGGGCGGGGGGCGCTTCAAGGCTGACCCAATCAGGCAACGCGGACGTTGACAGCGCGCATCTTGCTGCTGTTCTTGGGATCGGGCTCCACATCGTAAACGACCTTCTGGCCCTCCTGGAGGGTCTTGAAGCCGTCGCACTGGATGGCGGAGAAGTGAACGAACACGTCGTCGCCGCCCTCGTCATTGGAAATGAAGCCGAAGCCCTTGGTCTCGTTGAACCACTTGACAGTACCCTGATACATATTGGTACCTCCTGAAAAAAGATTGGAGCCAAATGTCAAAACAAAAAACCCACATCCCTGTAATACCGTCGAACGAGCCGACGATGACTACAAACATGTGAGTTCAGGCCGTGCATTTTGACTACTTTCTCACTATAGCATCCCGGCTGCTTTCTGTCAAGGGTCAATTCGGAAAAGAGTTGAGTATAGGATGATATTGTGCTATAATATACCACTAGTGCGTATCATTCTATTATCTCTCTGTTTCGAGGTGTGTTATGAAGATCGTCGTGTTGGCGGGGGGACTCTCCCCGGAACGAAACGTATCTCTTTCCACGGGGACGATGGTGACCGAGGCCCTGCGGGGACAGGGGCACCGGGCCGCCCTGGTGGATCTGTATTTTGGACTGGAGGACGATGCGGGCGCGCTGGAGGAGCTGTTCGACGCCGATGTGTCTGCGGCGGCCAAGCGCATCAGCCGTCAGGCGCCCGACCTGGAGCAGGTGAAGGCCGCGCGCCGTGACAAGAGTCCCAGCCTGTTCGGACCCAACGTGCTGGAGCTGTGCCGGCTGGCGGACGTGGTCTTTCTCGCCCTTCACGGCGCCTGCGGGGAGGACGGCCGCGTGCAGGCCGCGTTCGATCTGCTGGGCATCCCCTATACGGGGGCCGGGTATCTGGGCAGCGCCATCGCCATGGATAAGGACCTGACCAAGCGCCTGGTCGCCGACGTGGTGAATACCCCCGGCTGGAAGATGGTGGACGTCCGGGCGGAGGACATCGACGGCCTGGTGGCCTCGGCCCGGCTGCCCCTGGTGGTCAAGCCGGTGGCCAGCGGTTCTTCCATCGGCGTCTCCATTGTCCATACGCCGGAGGAGCTGCGCCGCGCGCTCACCGACGCGCTGGCCCTGGGCGGGCGTACCGTGCTGGAGGAATATGTAAAGGGGCGGGAGCTTCAGGTGGGCATTCTGGAGGATGAAGCGCTGCCCGCCATTGAGATCATCCCGAAGCAGGGCTTTTACGACTATGAGAACAAGTATCAGCCCGGTGCGGCGGAGGAGGTCTGCCCGGCGGACATCTCCCCGGAGACAGAGGCAAAACTGCGTTCGGCGGCGGTACGGGTGTATGAGACACTGGGGCTTTCCGTGTACTCCCGGGCCGATTTTATCCTGGACGGCGCGGGCGAGATCTGGTTTTTGGAGATCAATACCCTGCCCGGCATGACCCCCACCAGCCTGCTGCCTCAGGAGGCGGCCGCGGTTGGGATCGGCTACAGCGCGCTGTGTGAGCGCATCGTGCACGCCTCGCTGAAGGCCCGCCGCGCCGGAAGGTGACGGCCGCGGGCGGCGCCGGCGGGTACGGAACGAAAATTGGGACGTGAGGAGAATTTCATGGAGCCGATGACCATACGGGAGATCCTGCAGGCCGTGGACGGCCGTATGCTGGGAGAGTTCGGGGATTTGAACCGGGAGGTATCCCGCGTGGAGACCGACAGCCGTACCATCCACGCGGGGAGCCTGTTTGTGCCCCTGATGGGGGAGCGCTTTGACGGCCACGCGTATATCAATGCCGCTCTGGAGGGCGGCGCGGCAGGCTGTTTCACCCAGCGGGAGCGGGAGAGTTACCTGCCCGGAAAGTTTTATATCAAGGTGGAATCCACACAGAAGGCCCTGCGGGATCTGGCAAAGTATTATAAAAAGAAGTTCTCCATCCCAGTGGTGGCCCTGACCGGCTCGGTGGGGAAGACCACGACCAAGGATATGGTAGCCGCCGTGTTGGGAGAGAAGTACAAGGTCCTCAAGACCGAGGGCAACCTCAACAATGAAATCGGCGTGCCCATGACACTGCTGCGGCTGAACCGGGAGCATCAGATCGCCGTGCTGGAGCTGGGCATGAACCACGCCGGGGAGATCGATTATCTTTCCGCCATCGTGGAACCGGATGTGGTGCTGATGACCAACATCGGAGACTCCCACATCGAGCATTTCGGCTCGCGGGAAAAGATCCTGGAGGCGAAAAGCGAGATCTTCCGCCATGCCCGCTCCGACGCCTTCGTGGTGCTCAACGGGGACGATCCGCTGCTGCGCACCCTGCCGGAGCAGCTGCCTTATCCCTGCATGCTGGTGGGCGCCGGGGAGGCGCTGGACTACCGTGCCCTTCATCTGGAGAGCGATGGCCGCAGTCATTTGAAGTGTGAAGTCAAAACCCCTCACAGCGATTTTAATGTGGAGATCCCTGCGCTGGGAGAGCACATGATCTACCCGACCCTGATGGCCGCCGCCGTAGGGGAGCACTTTGGGCTGAGCGCCCGGGAGATCGCCTCCGGCGTGCTCCACTTTGCGCCCACGAAAATGCGCATGAATATTCTTCATCGCGCCGACGGGATTACCATCCTCAACGATGCCTACAATGCCAATCCCCAGTCCATGCGGGCGGCGGTGGAGGTTCTCTCCGGCACCAACGCAGACTATAAGGTGGCTGTGCTGGGCGATATGTTTGAACTGGGCCCTCTGGCTCCCGCCCTCCACGCGGGTGTGGGGGAGTATTTGGGCAAGGCGGGCATCGACTGCCTGGTGGCGGTGGGGGAACTGGCAAAGCATATCTACGACGCGGCCCAGGCCGCGCCGGTTCCCGAGTGCTACTACTGCAGGACAAAGGAAGCGGCCAAGCCCGTTCTGGACGGCATGGTACGGCCCAATGCCACGATCCTGGTCAAAGCATCCCGGGGGATGGCCATGGAGGAGCTGGTGGAATACCTGCTGGGTATCACCGGACCGGTATGAAACGCGGCGGGAACAAGCCGGCGTCCTGCGCGGAAATCCCGCAGGACGCCGGCTCGTCCCCGCCGCCGCGCGTCAGCCGAAGCGCTTGGCCAGATTTTCCCGGAAGGGCGGATAGACGATCCCCCGCTCCGTGATAACGCCGGTCAGCAGCGTATGGGGCGTCACATCGAAGGCGGGATTATAGACCTCCACGCCCGCAGGCGCGGTCTGTACGCCGCCGAGGGCGCGTACTTCGTCCTTATCCCGCTGCTCGATGGGGATCTGGCTGCCGTCGCTCAGGGACAGATCGATGGTGGAAGAAGGCAGGGCGGTATAGAAGGGGACGCCGTGATAGCGGGCGTTCACCGCCACGGAATAGGTCCCGATCTTGTTGGCGAAATCCCCGTTGGCCGCCATGCGGTCGCATCCCACGACCACCAGGTCGATCGCCCCCCTGGCCATAAGAGCGGCCGCCATGTTGTCGGCGATCAGGGTGGCGGGGATATGGTCGGCGACCAGTTCATAGGCCGTCAGGCGGGCCCCCTGGAGCAGCGGGCGGGTCTCGTCGGCGTAAACCATCGCCACTTTACCCTGCTCATGGGCGGCGCGAATGACCCCGAGAGCGGTGCCGTACCCGCCGGTTGCCAGAGCTCCGGCGTTGCAGTGGGTGAGGATGCGCGCGTGCTCCGGTACCACGGCGGCCCCGTAAGCGCCCATGGCCCTGCACATCGCCACATCCTCGGCGTGGATGGCCTTGGCCTCCGCGATGAGGGCATCCGAACTTCCGCCGCAGGCGGAAGCCTTGCGCTCCATACGCTCCAGGGCCCAGAAGAGATTGACCGCGGTGGGGCGGCTGGCGGCCAGACCGGCTTTGGCCTGGCCCAGATCCCCGCCGGCCAGCGCGGCCAGGGCGTAGGCGTAGGCGGCGGAAATGCCGATGGCGGGCGCGCCCCGCACTACCATGGTGCGGATGGCCTCGGCCACCGCGCGCCAGTCATGGTAAGCCAGCCACACCTCTGTGACGGGCAGCTTGGTCTGATCCAGTAAGTAAAGGGTATTTCCTTCCCAGCGAATGGCATCCATAGGAAAGCCTCCAATCCTTTGTGTTTCCCCTTATCAAGATGAGGGTATCATACCACAAACGTGTATCGGGAGTAAACAAGATGATCGATATTTCCGTCTCGAACCTGGTCAAGGAGTTCGAGGTAGGCAAACGAATTTTAGACGGGCTCTCTTTCCAGGTGGATCAGGGAGAGCGGGTGGGCCTTCTGGGCCGGAACGGCGCGGGCAAGACCACGGTGTTCCGGCTGTTGACCGGCCAACTGGAGCCGGACGAAGGCGAGGTAATGGTGGCTCCCGGCAAGGGCGTGGGCCTCATCTCCCAGATTCCGGTCTATCCGGCGGGGTATACGGTGGAGGATGTGCTGCTTACCGCGTTTGACAAGCTCCATGCGATGGAGCGGGAGATGTCGGAATTGACCGCACGGATGGAGCATGATCCCGACCCCGCGCTACTCCGGCGTTACGGCGTCCTGTCCGCCGCCTTTGAGGCGGGGGGAGGCTATGATACGGCCACCGGACTCAATAAGGTGTGCAGCGGCCTGGAGATTTCCCGGGAAATGCGGGAGCAGCTCTTTTCCTCCCTGTCCGGGGGAGAAAAGACCCGGGTGAATCTGGCCCGGCTGATTCTGGAGGATACCGATATCCTGCTGCTGGACGAGCCCACCAATCACCTGGACCTGCACGCCACCGAATGGCTGGAGGATTATCTGGACCGCTATAAGGGTACGGTCCTGGCCATCTCACACGACCGCTGGTTTCTGGACCGGGTGGTCCGACGGGTCATTGAGATCCAGAACGGCAAGGCGGAGTTCTATGAGGGGAACTACAGCTTTTACGTAGAAGAGAAGGAGCGCCGCTATCAGGAGAGGCTGAAGCAGTACGAGAAGGAGCAGGCCAAGATCGAACAGCTCCAGGAAGCGGCGGACAAGCTCCACCTGTGGGCATTCATGGGGGCGGACAAGCTCCACAAGCGGGCCTTTTCCATGGAAAAGCGCATCGAGCGCCTGCGTACCACCGACAGACCCACCAAGGAACGCCGCCTGGACATCAAATTTGGGGAGCGGGAGTTCCGGGGGGATGAGGTGCTCACCATTCAGGACCTCAAAAAATCCTTTGACGGGCGCACTCTGTTCGAGCATGTGGATCTGGAGGTAGTGGGGGGCGAGCGCATCGCCCTGCTGGGGGACAACGGGACCGGAAAATCCACGCTTGTCAAGATCATCCTGGGGGAAGAGGAGCCGGACAGCGGCAGGCTGCGCATGGGGCCCACGGTCAGGATCGGCTATCTGCCTCAGATCATCCAGTTTTCCCACCCGGAGCGCAACCTGGTGGACACCATGATCTATGATCAGGACTGCAGCACCCAGACCGCCCGCAACCGGCTGGCTGCGTTCAACTTCCGGGGGGAGGACGTATTCAAGCCGGTCTCCGCCCTTTCCGGCGGGGAGCAGAGCCGCCTGCGCCTTTGCATGCTCATGGATGAGCAGATCAATCTGCTCATTCTGGACGAGCCCACCAACCACCTGGACGTGGCCAGCCGGGAGTGGATCGAGGCGGCGGTGGAGGCGTATGAGGGCAACCTGCTCTTCGTGTCCCATGACCGCTACTTTATCAATCGCTTCGCCACCCGTATCTGGATGCTGGAGAACGGCCGGATCACTGATTTTGACGGTACCTATCAGCAGTTCCAGGCCGCCCGGGAGCGTGCCGGGACCAATCGGGACGGCAAAGCCGCCCCATCCCCGCTTCCGAAAGAGGAGCCGAAGCCCCAGAAGAAGCGCTCCGGCGGCACCAAGGAGCTGGAAAAACAGGTGGCGGCGGCGGAACGGGCAGTGGCCAAGGCGGAGGAACGGCAGTACGAACTGGTGCAGAAGGCCGAGGAGGTGGCCTCCAACTACCTGGAGCTGCAGAAGGTCTATGACGAACAGAAGGCCCTGGAGGAGGAGATCGCCGCCCTCTATACCAACTGGGAGCGTTTGGCCGCCGAGCTGGAGGAGGCCCAGGCATGAGGAGGAAACAGGATTGCCGTCCCTATGCGGGACGCCGCAGGCCGGTTTGGCGGAGGGCCGCGGCGTTGCTGCTGCTGGCGGCGTTGGTTGCCTTCGGCGTGCTGGAGGCCGTTGTGCTCAGCGGCGGCCGGACTCAGATCCAGGGGCAGCCGGAGATCATGGTCATCTTCGGCTGCCAGGTAAAGCCGGACGGCCCCTCCGCTCTGCTGCGGGACCGGCTGGATACCGCCCTGGATTACCTGGAAGGTCATCCGGATCTCACTGTGGTGGTCACCGGCGGGCAGGGGGACGACGAACATGTGTCCGAGGCCCAATGTATGTACGATTATCTGACCGGGCACGGGGTGGACGGGGAGCGGATCGTTCTGGAGGACCGCTCCAGCAATACCTGGCAGAACATCCGGTATACGCTGGAGCTGTACCAGTCCGGCGCGCTGGAGCCGTCCGGGAAATTCCTTCTGGTGTCCAGCGATTTCCACCTGAGACGGATCAAGCTGCTGTGGGAGAGGGCCTGGCCGGGGACGTACACCCTCTCCACCCTGGCGGCGCCCTGCTCCCACCTTCCCTCCCGGGTGCAGATGTTCTTCCGGGAGCCCCTGGCTCTGGCCAAGTCTTTTTTCTTTGATAGGTGATATAGTTTGGATATGATGGAAAAACTGCGTCAGCTGGACCTGCACTTTGCCGACGTGGAAGCCCGCCTGGGGGCGGGAGAGACCTATGCCGACCCCGCTCTGGTCGCCCGGCTCAACAAGGAGCAGCGGGAGCTGGAGCCGGTTGTCCGGGCCTACCGGGACTACTGCCGCAGGCAGAACGATCTGGCCGACGCCGCGGCCCTCATGAGCGATGCGGATATGAAGGAACTGGCCCAGGAGGAGTACGCCGCGGCCAAGGCGGACCTGGAACGGCTGGAGGAGGAGATCCGGATCCTTCTGCTGCCGCGGGACCCTGACGATGATAAAAACGTCATTGTGGAGATCCGGGCCGGTGTGGGCGGGGAGGAAGCGGCCCTGTTCGCGCACTCCCTGTTCCGCATGTATTCCATGTATGCCGATGCCCGCCGCTGGAAGGTGGAGGTGGACTCGCTCAACGAGACGGAGCTTGGAGGGGTAAAGGAAATTTGCTTTACGATAGAGGGGGACGGGGCCTATTCCCGCCTGAAGTTCGAAAGTGGCGTCCACCGGGTCCAGCGTGTGCCTGAGACCGAGTCCGGCGGGCGCATCCATACCTCTACCGCCACGGTGGCGGTGCTGCCCGAGGTGGACGAGGTGGACTTCGAACTCAACCCGGCGGATATCGAAATGCAGGTCTTCCGCTCCTCCGGCGCGGGGGGACAGCATGTGAACAAGACCTCTTCCGCCGTGCGCCTGATCCACAGGCCCACCGGCACGGTGGTGGAATGCCAGCAGGAGCGCAGCCAGTTCCAGAACCGGGACAAGGCCATGCAGCTGCTGCGCTCCCGCCTGTATGAGGAGAAAGTACGCGAGCAGGAGGATGCGGTGACCAATCAGCGCCGCAGCCAGGTGGGTACCGGGATGCGCAACGAGCGCATCCGTACCTACAACTTTCCGCAGGGGCGCCTCACCGACCACCGCATCGGCCTGACTCTCTACAAACTGGAGAGCGTCATGAACGGCGATCTGGACGAGATCATTGACGGCCTGACCACGGCCGAACAGGCGGAAAAGCTAAAAAACAGCCAGACTGAGAAACGCTGATTCCATTGCCGCGGCGGGAGCCTGTCGGCCCGTGCCCGGCAACGCAAATAAGGAGAACGCAAAATGGAACTGATCATTCATTTCAAAGGCCTGCCGGACGGCATGGACCTGGACGGCCTGAAACGCGGCCTGGACGAAGTCCTGGAGGACGACGGCTGGCTCACCGGCTCCGGGCAGTCTGCGGAGGGCGGCTATGTGGAGCTGGAACTGGAGGACGAGCGCCGGAATCCCAAATACGGCATTCTGGCGGTGAAGCATTACCTGCGCCAAAATCACTTCCCGGCCGGGACCGCCATCGAATTGGCAGGCGTGTCGGTGGGGATCTATGAATAGAAAAGGGAGCGGAAAACGATGAAGAAAGCCATTGGAATTTTACAGGCGGTCTCCGGTGCGGCGACCCTGGCGGCGGGTGTGCTCACTCTGGTGCAGGCCTGCCTAAGCCGCCGCGGGCGCCGCTGAGACTGGGATTGTGAGGAGAATGAGCGTGAAAACAGAGAAATTCCGGCCCGACCAGGTGGCGGAGGGCGCGGCGGTCCTGCGCCGGGGCGGCCTGCTGGGCATTCCTACCGAGACGGTGTACGGCCTGGGGGCCAACGGCCTGGACCCGGAGGCGGTCGCGCGTATTTTTGCGGCAAAAGGCCGCCCCCAGGATAATCCGCTGATCCTCCACGTCCCCTCGGCGGATTGGCTGGAGCGTTACTGCGCGGACGTCCCGGGCGTGGCCTATACCCTGGCGGGACGCTTCTGGCCCGGCCCGCTGACCATGATCCTGAAGCGCAAGCCCGCCGTCCCGGACCGGGTGACCGCCGGGCTGGATACGGTAGGAATGCGCTGCCCGGACCATATGGTCACAAGGGCCATCATCGCGGCCGCCGGAGTGCCGGTGGCTGCCCCCTCGGGCAACACCTCCGGCCGCCCCAGCCCTACCAGCGCGGCCGATATGCTGGAGGATATGGACGGAAAAATCGATGGAATCGTGGACGGCGGCCCCTGCTCTGTGGGGGTGGAATCTACCATCGTGGATCTGACCGTTACGCCCCCGCGGCTGCTGCGGCCGGGCGGGGTCACCCTGGAGGAGCTGGAAGCCGTGTTGGGAGAGGTGGCAGTGGACCCGGCGGTCCGGCGGCAGATGGGAGAGGACGAGCATCCCCGCGCCCCGGGCATGAAGTACCGGCACTACGCCCCCAAGGCCCCGGTAACGGTGGTGAAGGGAGCGCCGGCCGACGCGGCGCGCTATATTCGCCGCCATTTGAGCGAAGGCGAGGGGGTCATCTGTTTTACGGAATTTGTCCCCCTGTACGCAGGGCATCCGGTGGAGCCCATCGGCCCCGCCGACGACCCGGCGGAGCAGGCCAGGCGCGTGTTTGACGCGCTGCGCTATTTTGACGAGACCGACGTGGAGCACATTTGGGCCATGTGCCCCGATGAGGCGGGCATCGGTCTTGCCGTGGCGAACCGCCTGAACAAGGCGGCAGGCTTCCATATCGTAGAGGCGTAGCAGCCGCGCTGCAGACGGCTGCGGCGCGGCTGCCGGAGAAGACGGAGTCCGCCCGGCCGCCCGGCGCCGGGCGGAGCTGCTTGTGCGCGTACAGACGGGGGGCGGACCCCGTGCGGGAGGCCGTCCGATGAAGGAGGTGCGGCAAGATCATGAAGCGCATCGGGATCACCGGCCCCACGGGGGCGGGGAAGACCACGGCGCTGGATGCGCTGAAGGAATTGGGGGCCTGCGTCATCGATGCAGATGCGGTCTATCACGATTTGCTCCAGAGCAGCGCGCCCCTGCGCAGCGCATTGACCGACCGCTTTGGCGGAGAGATTCTGGACAAAGCGGGCAAACTAGACCGGAAGCGGATGGGAAACGTGGTCTTTCAGGACCCCGCAGCCCTGGCGGAGCTGAACGGCATCACGCACCGGTTCATTCTGGCGGAGATCGAGCGCTTGTGCGCCCAGGCGGAAGCGCAGGGACGGCCCGCAGCGGCCATCGACGCCATCGCCCTGGTGGAAAGCGGCGCAGCCCGGCGCTGTGAAGCAGTGGTGGGGGTGCTGGCGCCGCCGGAGGTGCGCATACGGCGCATCATGGCGCGGGAAGGCATACCGGAGGATTACGCGCGCCGGCGGGTGGAGGCCCAGCAGAAAGAGGACTTTTTTCGGACCCACTGCGGCTATATCCTGGAAAACGACGGGAGCAAGACACGGGAGCAGTTTCGGGCCGAGGCGCTGGCCCTGTTCCGGAAAATACTGGACGGCGCAGGTTGAAATGTTCATATTTCCATGATAAAGTGGATGGAAAGAGCAAGTAAGGAGGCAATACGATATGGAAGAAAAGCAAAAAACGCCCGGTGAGCTGCGGCGGGACGCGCTGCTCTACCGGCCCAAGAATGGCTATGACCGTCTGAGTGCCGGAGAAGAGACGGATATGAACGTCTACTGTGAGGACTATAAAAAGTTTCTGGACGCGGGCAAGACGGAGCGGGAATGCGTCGATGAGGCGGTACGCCTGGCCGAGGCAAAGGGGTTTCGGCCGTTTATCCGCGGGATGGCGCTCCAGCCCGGCGACAGGGTCTACCGGGTGAACCGGGGCAAGGCCCTCATGCTGGCCGTACTGGGCAGCCGTCCGATGAGCGAGGGCGTGAACATCGGTGCGGCCCACATCGATTCGCCCCGTCTGGATCTGAAGCAGAATCCCCTGTACGAGGACAGCGAGCTGGCGTTTCTCAAGACCCATTATTATGGCGGGATCCGGAAATATCAGTGGGTGACCATCCCGCTGGAGCTCCATGGCGTCATTGCCCGGAAGGACGGCTCCAAGCTCACGGTGGCCATTGGCGCGGCCCCCGGCGATCCGATGTTCACGGTGGACGATCTGCTGCCCCACCTGGGGGCCGAGCAGTCCAAAAAGCCCTTGGGCGAAGCCATCCCCGGCGAAAGCCTGAATCTGCTGGTGGGCAGCCGGCCGTTCAAGGATGACGAGGGCTCGGAGCGGGTAAAGCTGGCCATCCTGGACCTTCTGAATCAGAAATACAACATCGTGGAAGAGGACTTCATTTCCGCAGAGCTTGTCGCAGTGCCTGCGTTCAAGGCTGTGGACGTGGGATTTGACCGCTCCCTGATCGGCGCCTACGGACACGACGACCGGGTGTGCGCCTTTGCGGCGCTGGCCGCGCTGCTGGACCTGGGTACGCCGGAGCGCACCGCCGTGTGCATGCTGGCGGACAAGGAGGAAATCGGCTCCGAGGGCGTTTCCGGCATGCAGTCCGCCGCCTTCGATACCTTCGTGAGCGACCTGTGCGACGTGCAGCGGGTCCCCCTGAAGGTCTGCTATGAAAAGTCCTTCTGCCTCTCCGCCGACGTGACGGCGGCCTTCGACCCCAACTTTGCCGATGTATACGAAAAGCGCAACAGCGCCCGCATCAATTACGGCATGGGCCTTTGCAAGTATACCGGCGCCCGCGGCAAGTCGGGGGCATCCGACGCTTCCGCCGAGGTCGTGGCCTATGCCCGGAAGGTGCTGGACGAGGCCGGCGTGGCCTGGCAGATGGCCGAGCTGGGCAAGGTGGACGCCGGCGGCGGCGGTACGGTGGCCTGCTATATGGCCCAGCGGGATATCGACACCCTGGATGCGGGAGTGCCCGTGCTCTCCATGCACGCGCCCTTTGAGACCGTTTCCAAGCTGGATTGCTATATGACCTATAAGGGCATGAAGGCGGTCTACGAGGCAAAGTAAAGAAAAAACGGAAGCCCCGGAGAAAATTTCTCCGGGGCTTTGTCATATTTTGTTATACTTGGCTGAGCTGTTTCGTCAAATGGTCAGAGAACGAAAGGGGGGAGAACATGCAGGACGGAGAACTGGATCTGGAGCGCATGGTGGAGCACTGCGGGGACCGGCTGCTGCGTACCTGCGCCCTGTACCTGGGAGATGTGCATTCCGCAGAGGACGCGGTACAGGACACTTTTCTGCGGGCGCTGCAGGCAAAAGAGCGTTTTCGGGGGGACTGCTTACCAGAGACATGGCTGACTCGGATTGCTGTGAACGTATGCAAGGATTATCTGCGCAGCCCGTGGCGCCGCCGCCGCGCCCCCGTGGAGGCACTGGAGGACTGTGCGGTGCCGGGTCCGGAGCCGGAGGACGATACCCTGGCCCGCGCGGTGATGAGCTTGCCGGTCAAGTACCGGGGAGTGGTGACCCTCTACTATTACCAGGAGTGGAGCGTCAAAGAGATTGCCGGAGCACTGGGCTGCTCGGAATATGCGGTACGTATGCGTATGTCCAGGGCCAGAGGAATGCTCCGTGTGAAACTGGAAGGAGGGGACGGGCATAATGAAGCACATGCGTCAGGCTGACCGCCTGGATCGGGAGCTGGCGTGGCTTACCCTGAGTCGGGCCCGGCGGGACGCGATTCTGGCGGAACTGAAAGGAGAAAAGGATATGAAGAAGCGGCAGTGGACTTTGCGCACGACCCTGATAGCCGCCGCCCTGTGCGCTGCGCTGGCAGTGACCGCTCTGGCAGCATCACCGACCCTGCGGGACGCGCTGGAGGGCCTGCTGGGCGGGTTTGGAGGCTATGCCCAGACGGTGAACGGGGTCACTGTTACGGATCAGGGAATTCAGATCACTGTGGTCAAGGCTATCGCGGACGAGAACAATGGGAAATACTATCTGGAAGTAAAAGACCTGACGGGGGACCGGCTGACGGCGGACACCCATATGAACTTCGTGGCATATTCCGCCGCCTATGACCCGGAGAAGCGAACCCTGCTGGCGGAGGGTGCCTTGGGCAGTGAGGCGAGAGGTCCGCGCAATGAGGACGGCACGGCCACCATTACCATCAACGAGGTATGGGGCGGGGAGAACTTTGAGGGCGTCCCGCTGCCTGTGGAGCTGCTGGAGCCGGACAACGTGCTGAAGGCGTTCCGGCTCCCGGAGGAGCACTCCCGCGGTACCGATGACGACAGAGTCGCGCTGGTCCCTGAACAGACTCCCATGGAGCTGGAGGGAGCAGTTGGTTTTACTCTGTCTTCCATGGGATTTGATGAGAAGGGGCGGCTCCACATCCAGATCAAGGTGATGGACGGCTACGAGGTCCCGGAGTGGGAGTTCTATCCCGGCATTGAGATATGGTCGGTGGGCCCGTCCGATGGGGTCAGGAACGCCGTCGACTACCATTTTACATACAAGGGCAACCGGTACGTGGATTACCGTATGAACTTTTATACGGATATGATCGCTGAGGAATATCTGCCGAAGGAGATCTATCAAGGCAAAGAGCTCAACCTGGAGGGATGGATCGGTACGAAAGAGCGGATCGAAGGGGACTGGGAGCTGACCTTCCCCTTGAACATCCTGCCCGAGCGCACGGTGACCGTGGGGCAAACCATCAGTGGAAAGCCAGTGGAGACGCTCACACTCACCGCCATGAGCGCTGCCCTGGATCTTCGCCTCCCGGAGAATGAGAAACGGGGCGATCTGTCCGTTTTTCCGCTGAGCGTCTATCTGGCCGATGGAAGCCATATGACGATAGAGCGCGGAAGGAGCAATGTCTATGATGAGGAAGGCTACTATCAGGACTGCTGGACGTATCCCGATCCGGTGGAGCCGGAGCAGGTGACCGCCATCTCGGTGGGATACTGGTATATCCCGCTGGAAGGCGGAAGGGCCTTGCCGGGCCGGTGGCTGACGGAGCTGCCGTAATGAGGTGCAGCGGGCCTGCTTATAGGAGCGATAAGGGCGTGAAGGCGGTCTACGAGGCAAAGTAAAGAAAAAACGGGAGCCCCGGAGAAAATTTCTCCGGGGCTCCCGGCCGCAGACGGGGCCCCGCAGAATCCACACCCGCAGGCGCGGGGCGCCGGCCCATCCAGAGGTCAAGCCGCCCGGCAATCCATTTTCCCAGCGTACTGCCCAGGACCAGGCGGACGGCCAGCGCCGCCGCCCGGCAGAGCATGGGGACCATCCATACGCAGTGCGCAGCCAAGCCCATACCGAACAAGAGCGCGTTCCAGGGTGGCGATGGTTTTCAGACATTCCAAGTCCGCGTCGGAAAAATCCAATCAGGCACGCCCGTTTTTCTGCCGCGCCGGAGGGGGCCGGCCGCTTTTCCTGGATCTAGGGCATCACCGCACAATTCCCCACGCACGTCTTGGCGGCCAATTTGCGCCAATCCGCACGCGTTGAATGATGCGGTAATGCCCTAGAAGCGCACGGCGCGCTCGCTCAGTCCGGTGGCGCGCATAGCGCTTTCATTTTTATCCTTGCGCCTCCATTTCCCGGCATCAGGATACCCTCTGACGCAGGGGGAGCGTTAACCCCTTTCCGCAAAAGACGGATGATTTTCCCCTGTTCCGGGCAAACTGAGCCAAATGAAACGGGGAGGCATACCGATGGATGAGACGAAACCGACGGCCGAGACCGGCAGTGAGGACAACAGCGACTCCTCGCAGCGTCAGCAGCAGCTGGTGGATATGGGGTCGGCTACGATCAAGACCGAGCGGGGGACGATCCATACCCTGACCATCGTGGGGCAGGTGGAAGGGCATCAGCTGCTGCCGCCCACGGCCAAGACGACCAAGTACGAGCATGTGATGCCCCTGCTGGCCGCCCTTGAGGAGAGCGACGAGGTAGACGGCCTGCTGGTGCTGCTGAATACCGTGGGGGGCGATATCGAGGCGGGGCTGGGCATCGCGGAGCTGATCTCCAGCATGTCCAAGCCCACGGTTTCCCTGGTGCTGGGAGGCGGGCACTCCATCGGGGTGCCGCTGGCGGTATCCGCCAAACGCTCCTTTATCGCGCCGTCGGCGGCGATGACCATCCACCCGGTGCGTCTGAACGGGCTGGTCATCGGCGTCCCCCAGACGTTCAATTATTTCGAACGGATCCAGGAGCGGATCATCCAGTTTGTCACCAAAAACAGCGCCGTAAGGCGCGATACCTTTACAAAAATGATGCTCCAGACCGGAGAGCTGGCCGCTGACATCGGCAGTGTCATTTATGGAGAACAGGCGGTGGCCATTGGACTGATCGACCGGATCGGCGGGCTGTCCGACGCGCTGGAGTGCCTGCATCAGATGATGGACGAGGCGCGGCAGCGGAAAAACGCGCTTCGGGAGAGCCAGAGCTAGCGCCGGAGAATCCGCCCTTGCACTCCGGGAAAAATGCGGTTATAATAACAGGCGAAAGCAAGCCGTGTAAATGCCTGAAAATGGCCCGGTGGGTCGTTTTCGGGCATTTGGCATGTCTGGCATGGAAAGGAGCGCGGTGGAATGAAACGGATCTTGTCCCTGCTGCTGACGTTGACGCTGTTGCTGGCGGGATGCACTCCGGCAGCGGAAACGCCGGTACCGACACCGATGGGGACGCCGGCGGAAGAACGGGTGGTCCGCTACGGGCTGTCCAACGCATGGGATTCTCTGATGCCCTACAACAGCCCGTCGGGAAGCAACTATTCCCGCATTATCTATGACAAGCTCTATGACCGTCTGGCCTACGTCCATGCGGACGGCACCCTGGATGCCCGTGCGGCCGTGTCCTGGGAGAGCGCCGATGGAGGCTATGCCGTGCTGTTTTGCTTGAATGAGGCCGCCGCGTTCCATGACGGCACCCCCGTTACGGCGGAGCACTGGGTGCAGACCATCACCCTGATGACGCACCCGGACTGTCCCGCTCCGGGGCGTTCGGTCTTCGCGGTGCTGGCCGGGACCGACGATACCGGCGCAGCGACCGGGGAGCGCCTGGGCGTAGAAGCGGTGGAGCCCTACACCCTCAAGCTTACCTTCAAGGCGCCCACCACGCCGGAGGACTTCCTGCTGGACCGGAACCGGGAATTTTATGTGCTGCCCACCCACCTGCTGGGGGAGAGCGCGCCGGAAGACGTGCTGTCTCTGGAGCTGTGGAACGCCCCTGTGGGCTCCGGGCCCTGCAAGTTTGTCTCCGAGACGGCCGGCAGCCAGCTGGTGCTCGCGTCCAATCCGGACTATCCGCTGGGCGCGCCCGGCTTTGACCGCCTGGTCATTACCGTGATGGACAAATCCAATCTGCTGACCTCACTCATTGCCGGAGACCTGGATTATTACGCCTTCGGCGGCAGCGTGTCGGTGGAGGACGCCGAACTGGCCCGCCAGGCGGGCCTGACGGTGCTGGAAGGGGAAGTGCCCAACACCTTCTTCGAGCTGATGCTCAATAACGAGACCATCGCCAGCGCGCAGGTGCGCCGGGCCATGGATTTGGCGCTGGATAAGCAGAGCCTTTGTCTCCAGTCCACCCAGGGCATGGGGGAGCCTACCGCCACCGACCTGACGCCCGGAACCGGCTATACCGCCCCGGTGACCTGGAGCCGGGATGTGGAGCAGGCTCGTGCTCTGCTGGAAGAGGGGGGCTACGCCGGACAGACCTACAAGCTCGCCTGTACCGCCAACCGCTCCGGTCTGGCGGCGCTGATGCAGCAGCAGCTGGCCGAGGTGGGGATTACAGTGCTCATCGAAACGGTGGATTCCGCGACCATGTTTTCCGGGATGGTAGATGGAAGCTATGATATGGCCATCGCAAGCCATACGCCAGGCGCGCTGCCCCTGTGGTTCACGGAGAGCCGCCTGAGCGAAGGCAACAATATCTTCCACGTGGCGGATCTTGCGCCCTATGCCAGCTATTTTTCCGAAATTAAGGGGGCGGCCGACGCCGCTGTCCGGCAGGCCCTGGTGGAGCGGTTCCAGGAATTTCTGGCCGGTGAGCGCCCCTTCATCCCACTGTGGTTCGGCAGGGCGCTCCACGTCCAGTCCCCCACGGTGGAGGGCATCGATTACCCGTCGTCCAGCTTCTCCAACGAGAACGTCTGGGATTGGGTCAAACCGTAAAAAAAGAGGACCTCCGTAGGGCCGCCGTCCCATGCGGCCCGTGCCTCGCCCCGAGGCCGGAAGTGCAGGAGGAAGAAACACATGGGCCGTTATCTGCGCGGCCGTCTTGTGACGGCCATACCCGTTTTCTTCGGGATCACATTGATCGTATTTTTATTGCTGCACCTGGCCCCCGGCTCCATCGTGGATCTGGCGGGCGAGGGGAGTGCCCGCGCGGCCGGCCAGGCCGCGCGGGTGGAGGCTTATCTGGGCCTGGACCGCTCCCTGCCGGCGCAGTACGCCGCTTGGCTGCTGGATCTGCTGCGGGGAGATCTGGGGACTTCCTACGCCAGCGGAAAATCGGTCTCCGCCCTGATCGCCCAACGCGTTGTTCCGTCCCTGCTGCTGACCGGGACCGGGGTGCTGCTGGCGGTTGGCATTGCCCTGCCGCTGGGAGTCCTGGCGGCCTGGAAGCCCCGCTCCGGTTGGGATAAGGCCGCGTCTGCCCTAAGTCTGGTCAGCTTCGGCGTACCGGGCTTTTTTCTGTGCCTGGCGGGGATCTTTCTGTTTTCCGTGGTGCTGGGCTGGCTGCCCAGCCATGGAATGTATGCCTCGGGCTCCTTTTCCGGCCTGGGCGACCTGATGCGGCATCTGGTCCTGCCCGCCGGGGTAGTATGCGTCAGCGGATTGGGGGGGCTCATCAAACAGACCCGTTCGGCCTGTCTGGAGGCGCTGGGCGAGGATTATATCACGACGGCCCGGGCCAAGGGCCTGAATGACCGGGCCGTTATGGTCCGCCATGCGTTCCGGGGCGCGCTGATCCCGGTGCTCACCACTGTGCTGACCCATATCCCGCATATCATCGGCGGCTCTGTGGTGGTGGAGCGGGTGTTCGGCTGGCCGGGCATGGGAAGTCTGCTGTTTTCCGGCATTCTCAGCCGGGACTATCCGGTCGTCATGGGGGTGACGGTGGTCATTGCCCTGGCGGTGCTGCTGACCAATCTGCTGTTGGACGTGATTTACGGCCTGGTCGACCCCAGAGTGCGGTATGCCGCGGGGTGCAGCCATGGATAGGCGGCGGGCGGTTTATGGGGCCTGGCTCCGGCTGCGGCGGGACCGGAGGGCCATGGCCTGTCTTGCCATTCTCCTGGCCGAGACGCTGCTGGTGGTGCTGCTGCCGCCCCTGATGGGCTTGGAGCCCAATTACTGCGATTTGGAGGCGGGCTTTTGGGCTGCGCCCTCGGGGACGCATTGGCTGGGGACCGACGATGTGGGCCGGGACCTGTTTGCCCGGCTGGTCTGCGGCGGGCGGATCTCCCTGCTGGTGGGCTTTGCCGCGGCGGGGCTGAGCGTGGCGGTGGGCGTGCCGCTGGGCCTGATCGCGGGCTACCGCAGAGGAACGTGGGAGTTCTGGATCATGCGTCTGGCAGATCTGTTTCAAACCTTTCCCAGCATTGTTCTGGTCCTGTGCCTGGTGGCCCTGGTGGGCCCCTCGGTGGTCAATCTGATCCTGGTCATCGGATTGTTGGGCTGGACGGGCATTGCCCGGCTGGTTTACGGAAATACCCTGTCGGTGCGGGAACAGGAGTATATCGTCGCCGTACAGGCGCTGGGCGGAAGCACGGCCACGATTTTGCGGCGCAACGTGCTGCCCAACGCGGTCTCCCCGGTGTGGGCAGCGCTGCCCCTGCGGGTGGGCCGGGCCATCCTGTCCGAATCCAGCCTGAGCTTCCTGGGGGTCGGGATCCGCACGCCCCAGGCCTCCTGGGGCAACCTGATCCAGTATGCCTCCGGCTTGTCGGTGCTCACCGGACGGCCGTGGGTATGGCTGCCGCCGGGGCTGTGCATCGTGCTGACGGTGCTCTGCCTTCAGTTTGTGGGGGATGGTCTGCGGGACGCCATGGATCCCCGGCACAGATTTATTTCGCATTGAAATTGTAACGCTTTCTTTACACAACTGGATGGAAAAGTATGTTAAACTAAACAAGAAAGAGAAGAACGACGCATGCGGCCCCGGCCCGAATATGGACTGGCGGCCGCATTTTCAAAAGAAGGGAGGTGCACAGATATGGGAATTTGGGGGGAGCGGGGCGAAGTGGAACGCGAGGCGGGGAAAACCTGAGAACGAAAGCGAGGTGCATCTATGCGAAAAAAACTAAAGGAAAAGATTTCAGAGGCACTTTCATCGGTCCTGCCGATCACGGTGATCGTGCTTTTACTGAGTTTTACCCTGGCGCCTATGCCGATCGGAACGCTGCTGCTCTTTCTGTTGGGGGCGGCGATGCTCATCGTGGGGATGGGATTTTTCTCCCTGGGTGCCGACATGGCCATGATGCCCATCGGGGAACAGATGGGCCGCAAGCTGGGCGGGAGGTGGAAGCTGATCGCCGTGGCGGTCATCTGTTTTCTCATCGGCGCCATGGTCACGATTGCCGAGCCCGACCTGCAGGTGCTGGCCCGGCAGGTTCCGGCCGTCCCTGACGCGGTGATCATACTGGCGGTGGCGGCCGGCGTAGGCGTGTTTCTGGTGGTATCCATGCTGCGCACCCGGTTCAATCTGCCCCTGGGACCCACCCTGATCGCGCTCTACACCGGGGTGTTCCTGCTCTCCATCTTTGTGCCCAATGCGTTTTTGGCGGTGGCCTTCGATTCCGGCGGCGTTACCACGGGGCCCATCACGGTGCCCTTCCTTATGGCGCTGGGGACCGGCATGGCCAGCATCAAGGGGCGGGATGAGGACAATTTCGGTATGGTGGCGCTGTGCAGCGTGGGCCCCATCCTGGCGGTCATGCTCCTGGGCCTGTGCTATCAGTCTACCGAGGTCTCTTACACCCCCTTTGCCATCCCCAGCGTATTTGACTCGCAGGACGTGGGCGCCCAGTTTTTACAGGGCCTGCCCGACTACATGAAAGAGGTGGCGCTGGGGCTGCTGCCCATCATCCTCTTCTTCGCGGTGTTTCAGCTCGCCTCCATCAGGCTCAAGCGCCGTGCCGTCATCAAGATTATCGTGGGCATCGGATATACCTACGTCGGACTGGTCCTGTTCCTGACCGGCGCAAACATCGGCTTTATGCCTGCGGGCTATTATCTGGGCACGACGCTGGCTGCGCTGCCCCAGTACTGGATGCTGGTGCCCATCGGCATGGTGGTGGGCTACTTTATCGTAGCTGCCGAGCCGGCAGTGCATGTGCTCAACCGGCAGGTGGAAGATGTGACCAGCGGCGCCATTCCGCAGAAGGCCATCGGCTTGGCGCTGTCCATCGGCGTGGCGGTCTCCATCGGTCTGGCGATGCTGCGGGTATGTCTGGGCATTCCGATCTACTATCTCCTGGTACCCGGCTATGCCGTCGCGCTGCTCCTGACCCGCTGCGTGCCCCGGATCTTCACCGCCATCGCCTTCGACTCCGGCGGCGTGGCCTCCGGTCCCATGACGGCCACCTTCCTGCTGCCCCTGACCATGGGCGCATGCGAGGCCCTGGGCCGGGACATCCTGACCGACGCCTTCGGCGTGGTGGCGATGGTGGCGATGACGCCGCTGATCACCATCCAGCTGCTGGGTCTGATCTATCAGCGAAAGATCCGGCGCACCCGCGATGTGACCCAGGCGGAGGAGCGGGAGATCGAGTTTGTGGACGAGATCATTGATTACAACGAGGAGGTGGAGCTCTGATGAGTCAGAACCATCTGTCCGTGCTGAAAATGCTGGTGACCATCGTAGACCGGGGGAAGGGCGCCGCTGCGGTGAGCCTGTACCGGGAACAGCGCCTGCATTTCGACTACCTCTGCATGGGGCTGGGCACCGCCAATTCCAAGATACTGGATTACTTTGGCCTGTCCGAGACGGAGAAGGACGTGGTCATTACCCTGGTCCCCGCCCACCGCGTGCGGCGGGTCATGGAATTGGCCAATCAGCGCTTCGATTTCAGCAGTCCCGGCCGCGGGATCCTGTTCACGGTCCCCCTGTCGGGCGTGAGCGGCATGGTGCCCCAGGTGCTGTGCAAGGCGGACGAGACGCAGCGGGAAACGGAATGTAAGGAGGAGATGGAGATGGAAACGGCCAACCGATATGCGCTCATTCTGGCGGTGGTGAACCGTGGAAGCCTGGATACCGTGATGGATGCCGCACGGGAGGAGGGCGCCCGGGGCGGTACGGTCCTCCACGCCCGGCGTGTGGGCATGGAGGACACGGAAAACCTGCTGGGCTTTACCCTCCAGCCGGAAAAGGAGGTGGTGGCCATTCTGACGCCGCAGGCCCAGAAGCACGAGCTGATGGTGGCCATCCACCGGGCGGCGGGACTCACCACTGAGGCCAGGGGCATCCTGTTCTCTCTGCCGGTGGAGGAGCTGATCGGCCTTCAGCCCCCGGTCCCGGAGGCGTAAAGCGCAAAGACCGTCCCGGCATGTCGAAAAGGCGCGCCGGGACGGTTTTTTGCATCTGCGCCTTGCAGGGGAGCAGCGGATATGTTATCCTTTTAACAAATAAAGGGGGCGGTCGGTATGGCACGCAGGAGCATCGTGCTGGAAGAACGCAAGCAGATCAAGATCTTTACAAATCCGGTCCGGCAGGAGATGATCCGGCTGCTGCGCCTGTCAGAGGTGCCGCTGACGGCCAAGGATCTGGCGGACAGGCTGTATCTTTCCCCGGCCGCGGTGCAGCATCATCTCAAAAAACTGGAGGAGATCGGTGTGGTGGAGGTGGATCACCATGCCCGGGCGGGCGATATGGAGGTCACCTATTACCGCGATGCCGACGTGGAAGTACAGCTCCAGATGGGGCGCAACGACGGATTCCAGGGGGAACGGGAGGCCTTGGCGGCCAATCTGGTGGACGGCGCGTTCCGCCGCTTCCTGGCCGCCGCCCAGCAGCATAATGAGAACGAGCTTTCGGAGTACGGGGCGATGCTCTCCGGGGTCCTCCACCTCTCGCCCGAGGACCGGCGGATCTTGATGGAGCAGGTGGGGCAGTTCCTGCGCAGCCATGATACCGCCAAAGCGGAGAATCTTGAGCACTGGGAATATGTGATCCTTGCCTACCGGGCCTGACGGCTGCCCTGGCATCATGTAGTCAAGACCACCCCTTTCATGGGTGGTCTTGACTACAAAAAAACAGCGCATGCGTACGCATGCGCTGTAAAAGTATCCCCACACATGCCTGCAACTGCGTACCGTGATCAGATTTACGCGCATAGCGCCACATGTGTCGCTGATTGCCGATATTTGATTTCTACCTATCATAAACAGAAGGCTTTATCCAGGTCAAAGGGAATTCAGCTGTTTTTTGCAGCGTGCGGAAGACAAAAAATTGTGAAGCGTGGGGGAAGAAGGGCGGGGCGGCCCCTACTCTCCGTGCCGTACGGCGCGGTTGATGGCGGAGAGGATGCCTTTGAGGGGGGCCAGGTTGATGTTGTGGGAAATCCCAACGCCGAACCAGTCTTTTCCGGCCTGGTCCTTGAGGTGGATATAGGAGACCGCCTGGGAGTCGGAGCCCTGCTTGATGGCGTGCTCCTTGTAGTCCACAAAGGTGAAGCGGTCCATCTTCTGACCGTGGATGGCGTTGAAAAAAGCATCGATGGGACCGTTGCCGGAGCCGTTGACCTGGAAGACGGTTTCCTTATGCCGCAGCGTGCCGGCGAAGGTCACGTGGGAGTGTCCGTCCTCATCGGTAAATTCCGCAAAGGAATGCCGTACCAGCTGATAGGGGGAATCGGCGTCGATGTACTCCTCCCGGAACAGCTCGTAGACCCGCTGGGCCGGGAGCTCCTTGCCTACGCGGTCGGTCTCCAGCTGCACAATGTGGCCGAACTCCGGATGCATGTTCTTGGGCAGATCAAAGCCGAAATTGTGCTGCATGACAAAGGCGGCGCCGCCCTTGCCGGACTGGCTGTTGATGCGGATAATGGGCTCGTACTGCCGTCCCACGTCCGCCGGATCGATGGGCAGGTAGGGCACTTCCCAATACTCGCTGCCGCTCTCCTGCATATAGCGGCTGCCCTTGTTGATGGCGTCCTGATGCGAACCGGAGAAGGCGGTGAACACCAGCTCGCCCACATAGGGCTGCCGTTCGCCGATCTTCATTTTGGTGACCCGCTCGTACACGTCCCGGATTCGGTTGATGTCGGAGAAGTCCAGCTTTGGATCCACGCCCTGGGTATACAGATTCAGCGCCAGGGTGACCATGTCCACGTTGCCGGTGCGCTCGCCGTTGCCGAAGAGGGTGGCCTCCACCCGTTCGGCGCCCGCCAGCTGGCCCAGTTCGGCGGTGGCGACGCCTTCGCCCCGGTCGTTGTGGGGATGCAGGGAGATGACGGCGCAGTCGCGGGAGGGCAGCGCTTCGATAAAATACTCGATCTCATCGGCAAAGTAGTTGGGCATGCAGTTTTCCACCGTGGTGGGCAGGTTGAGGATGACCTTGCGCTCCGGCGTGGCGTGGAGCGCCTCGATGACGGCCTGGCAGATCTCCACGGCGGCGTCCATCTCAGTGCCCATGAAGGACTCGGGGGAATACTCATACCGCAGGTCCATCCCCGCGTCCAGGGCGGGCTGGGACAGCGTGCGGATCAGCCGGGCGGCGTCCACGGCGATGTGCTTTACCCCCGCCACGTCGGTGTGGAAGACCACCTTCCGCTGAAGGGTAGAGGTGGAATTGTAAAAATGGAAGATCACATGCTTGGCCCCGTCGATGGCCTCAAAGGTCTTGCGGATCAGATGCTCCCGGGCCTGGACCAATACCTGGATGGTCACGTCGTCGGGGATATGCCCCCCCTCGATGAGGGTGCGGATGAACTCATATTCCGTCTCGGAGGCGGAGGGGAAGCCCACCTCGATCTCCTTGACGCCGATGTCCACCAGCGTGTGGAACAGCTCCAGCTTCTCCTCCACGTTCATGGGATCGATCAAAGCCTGATTGCCGTCCCGCAGGTCCACGGAGCACCAGATGGGGGGCGCTTTCAGCTCCCGGTCGGGCCAGGCGCGCCGGGGCCGTTTGAGAGGGACGAAGGGGATGTACTTTTCTTGTGCCGGTTTCATGGGGATTCCTCCTGTCAAGCTCGGTCAGGGTGCAAAAAACGCCCCTGACCATCCGTAATGGTCAGGGGCGTAAACTTACGCGGTACCACCCTGCTTCCGCCCGCCGTTTCCGGCGGACGCTCGTTGGCCTCCAACAAGGCCGTGGCCGGTAACGGGGCCGGACGGCCCGCCCTACGCAAGTTCAGGCGGGCGGCTCAGGGACCAGTATCCACATGCCTCCCCGCGCCGGTTCGCACCAACCACCGGTTCTCTGAGCGGGACGGGTCATATCTTCTTCCCATCATTGCCTTTAAGGATGTGGTTGCGACTATTTTAGCCCAACCGTCCGGATTTGTCAAGGGTCAGCTTGTCCCCAAAGCCCCCGGCGGGCCGCGGCCTTCTCAAAAAGCGGCGAGGCCGCGTCTGGCCTCGCCGCAGGAGGCGGATTTTACGCGCCTGCTTCCCAGGCCAGAACCCGGGGGCGGTAGTACCGGGGCTGGCACATGTTCACGCCGGAGACGGAATTGCCGTCCAGACTGTTTTCATAGGCGGCCAGGAACGTCAGGCCTTCGCGGGTATAGACCGCCAGATAGAAGCTGTTGCCCCAGGATCCCCGATCGCCCCAGCTGCCGGAGACGGCCAGCCGTACGCCGTCCCAGGCCATAGACACGTGGTTGACTGATCCGGACAGATAGCAATCCCGTTCCTTCTGGAGGCTCCAATCCGCAACGAAGTTCCGCTGCCAGGCGCCCGCGCCGCTTTGCTCCACCACCGCCAGCCGCCGGGCGGACTCGCTCTGCGTGATGGGCACGAAGAAGCCGTCGCCCCGGTATACGGAGCAGAAGGGATCGTCCTCACCCCAGGGGAGCAGGTCCAGGGTCTGCCGCACGGTCACGGTCTCGGGGTCCAGTATCCGCAGACGGAGAACGCCCTCTTCCTGGGTCAGGAGGAAGAGCGCCTCCTCCTCCGCCCAGAAACGGACGGGCACGGCCTGCTCCGGCAGGGAGTAGGCGGTGGAGAGGGTATACTCCTGCGCCGCGAGGCCGGAGAGCCGGTAGATCCCCCGGCCGCCGGGGATCCGGCTCAGGTCCGGCTCGCTCCCGTCGCTGAAGCGGAGCGGGGATACAAACAGGATGCTGTCGCCGGTCTGGACGCTGTCGCCGTACAGATCCAGCTGCCGCTCCAGGCTGTTGACGCTGACGCTGCAGAGCGAGCCGTCGGAAAGGGTCTCCACGGTGATCTCCAGCAGCCAGCCTTCCGGCACGGGGATGCGGAAATAGTCCTGGAGCAGCCGGGTCAGCGCCAGTTCCTTCTCCGGTATAAATCCGGGGATGCCGTAAAGATCGGCATAAAGGGGAACGTACTCGTAATACTCCGCCAGGTCGACGGTCTCGGTGTGCTCGCCGCCGGGCTCGGCCCGGCTGGCCACGTCCTTGGCCAGCGCGAATATGCTTTGCAGCATGACGTTCTCCGCGACAGCGTCTTCCAACGAGCCGCTGGAGCTGATCCCGCCCTCAAAAAAGGAGAGGGAGAGACAGTCGCCGGCGAAATCGGAAGTGCGGTAACCGTCAAGCACTTTCTCCTGCGAAAGGGAAAAATCCGTCTCCAGTTCCTCCAGCCGCCCCACGGAAAAGCGGCTCTCCCACAACAGATGGTCGCGGCAGTGGGAGGATGCGGTCACCGACAGCCCCGCCGCCCGGGACGTGTCGCCAGCCAAAACGGTCTCGGTGAGGACCACCTTGTCGCAGTCCTGTGCCAGGGCCGCGCTGGCCCCGGTCAGCAGCAGCGCGGACAGAAGGGCCAGGATCACAAGAACGGGTACGGCTGCCTTCATTTCGCTTCCTCCTCGCCGGTCAGGTCGGACAGGGCGCGGCTGACCCGGTCCTCCCGGTAGCGGTAGGTCTCCTTGACGAAATCCATCAGGTTCCGGCCCGATTCCTCCAGCGCCAGCGTGGTCACATCCCCCGCCAGTGCCCCCTGATGCAGCAGCACCGCCCGGCCGATGAAGTGCTGCACCTCCTCCAGCAGGTGGGTGGACAGCAGCACGGTCTCCTCCGGCTCCAGAATACCCAGCAGGACCTTATAAAAGTCCTCACGATTGAACACGTCGTTGCCCGCGAAGGGTTCGTCCATCAGGATATAGTCCGCCCCCTGGCACAGGGCCAGAATGACCTCGAACTGGTTTTTCTGTCCGGTGGAGAAGCCGCGCAGGGCCTTGCCCATGGGCAGGGCAAAAAACTCCATCAGGGCGGAGAAGCGCTTTTCCCGGAACGCGGGGAAATGGGAGCGGAAAAAGGCGCGGTGCTGGGCCGGGCTCAGGTTGGGGAAAAAGGAGTGCTCGCAGGTGGCGAAGGAGAGTTTTGCGCTGTTTCTGTGGGTGATGGGAGCTCCATCCAGGGTGATCTCTCCCGTGTAGCGCAGCAGGCCCAGGATGCACTTCATCAGGGTGGTCTTGCCCGCGCCGTTCTCCCCGAAGAGGCCCACGATCTCCCCGCGGGGCAGGGACAGGTCGATCCCCCCAAGGGCCTGCTTGCCCCCCGGATAGTATTTTTTGACTTGTTTGATCTGGATCATGATACACCTCCGGTCATAGCCCACAGATCGGCCGCCCGGCATGCCGCCGGCGTCTGGAACCAATAGCATAAAAGACACAGCAGCAGCGTCAGCCCTGCCGCCAGCAAACAGCCCAGCGCGCCCGCCAGCGGACCGGCCAGGCATCGCCGCCACAGTTCCCAGCGCTGGGGGAGCCTGCGCATCCGGTAGATGCTCCGGCTGCCCTGAAAGTGCCAGGCGTAGTGGAATACGGCCAAAGCGGGCATGCACAGGGCCAGTGCCCAGAAGCCGGTGAACACACCGGACAGAAACGTGGGGAAGGGGGCCATCACCGCGCCGGGTATGAGAACGCGCACACGACCCGCGCCAGACTCATACAGCGCGGACAGAGCCCGCTGAAAGGGGGCGGCGAACCGGCACCAGCCGTACAGCAGCGCCGCGCCGAGCCCCGCGGCGGTCCAGGCGCACTCGGCGCCGCCGGGAAAGCCCAGGGGATACCAGCGCTCAAGCTTCATCCTCATAGCACCTCCAAACATTCCAAACGGCTCCGGCAGCGGTGAACAGAGCCACCGCACTCAGCGCAATATCGGTTTCGGCCATGGCAAACCCCTGGGAAAAGGAAACGACCGTCAGCACCGACAGGGGCAGTATGGCGAAGCCCCTGCGTCCGTGCCGCTGCTGGTAGGAAAAGCAGGCCGCCGTCAGGCCAAGGCAGAGCAGGAAGATCCCGTTGCGGATCGCGCGGCTGTACTCCTGAAGGGGGAGCAGGCTGTGGAGAAAGCCGTTGCGGAAGAAGGCCAGGAAAAGGCTCATGTCGTTGAAGGGCGTCTGCGCCGCATGCGCCATGGCAAAGCGGCACAGAAACAGCGCCCACGCCGCCTGAGCGCCCCAGAAGACCAGCAGGCACAGCGCATTGTGACCGCCCCAGCAGAGGGTCAGTGTCCGCTCGTCCACACGGAGCCTGCGCAGGGTATACCGGCTGCGGCTGGAAGCGCCGTCACACCCGTTGAGGGCGAGCACCCCGCAGGTGGCCAGAAGCCCGGCCCCCGCGGCGAGGGCCGCGTGACTCTCCGAAACCAGATATTCCAGTCCATCCCAATAATCCAGCCGCCCCATTGCAAGGACGAGCAGGCCAAACTCCGCTAAAAAAGTCAGCGCCCAGATCAGCAGCAGCTTCCAGAGCGTGTTTTGGGCCGCCAGCATCCATATGGAACCATATCGCTTCATTCGTCCGCCTCCTTTTCCTCCCAAAGCCGCCCGATCAGCGCCAGCGCCTCTTCCCGGCCCACGCCCATCTGC
Source organism: Flavonifractor sp. DFI.6.63 (assembly GCF_024462255.1). NCBI lineage: Bacteria > Bacillati > Bacillota > Clostridia > Eubacteriales > Oscillospiraceae > Flavonifractor > Flavonifractor sp. DFI.6.63. Next base: position 114,328 of record NZ_JANGBE010000007.1, read on the forward strand.
CGCAGGGAGCGGACCGTATGCAGGCCCTCCTGCTCCAGCAGCTGGGCGCGGATCCGGCCGGCGGCGCCCGCATCCAGGGATACCGCGCTCTTGGCTCCGGCGTGGGAGGTGATGACCCCCTCCTCCTCCAGCAGGCGGTAGGCCTTCTGCACCGTATTGGGGTTGACGCCCAGCCGGGCGGAGAGCACCCGGCGGGAAGGCAGCTCGTCTCCGTCCCGGACGATCCCGGCCACGATGCCGCGCTTCACGTGGCGGATGATCTGGAGATAGATGGGGATGCCCTCCTCCAACGGAAAGCACTCGAAGGAGATCATGGCCGGTCTCACCTCCCAAATAAAGTGTATTACTTCCATAATACGGTCTTGACTGTATTATAGGGATAATACGGTATGCTGTCAATAGAAAAAATATAAATCGGCCCCGGTCGAAGACCGGGGCCGAAAAGTGTTTTCTCCGGCGCATATGCCGCCGGAGAAAACGGATTGGACTGAATTCGCGCCTGCGGGCGACGGAACTCTGCGAGGCCCTTCCTCAGGGGGGGGCACTTCGGCGGGCGGCGGCAAAGCCGAAGGCGGTGCCGCAGGCGCCGCCCACCAGGTGCATGAAGTTGGCCACCTGGTCCGAAACAAAGAGGATGGCGTAGACCTCCTGCCCCAGATAGAGCGCCGCCGTCAGGACCAGGGTGAGGGGGATGGAGCCGGAGCGCATGCCCGCCAGAGAGGAGAGCATGATGAGCATGAACACGATGCCGCTGGCGCCCAGCAGAACCGTTCCGGGGAAGAACAGGCACTGGAGAACGCCGGAGATCAGCGCGGTGAGCCCAATGCCCAGCAGCAGGGCGCGGCTGCCGTATTTTTCCTCCATGTGTGGGCCCGCCACCAGCAGCAGGAGCATATTGCCCAGGAAATGATCCCAATCGGCGTGGCCCAGCACATGGCCCAGAAGCCGGACCAGAAACAGGGGAGAGAGGGGAGCGCGGTAGACCGAAAACAGGTGCAGCGTGGTCCAGCCCCGACTCAGCGCGCCCAGCAGCAGAGCGCCCAGACACAGCAGAAAAAAGGTCAGGATCACAGGGGCGTTGTAGTGCAGCCGTTTCACGGCGGAGCCTCCCTTCTCCTGTTAGGGGTTGCAGCCGCCGCAGGGGCGGTAGCCGGCGGATACAGCGGCTTCCCGGCTGTCGAAGGTCACGCGGTTTTGTTCCGCGGGCAGATTGGCACAGGTCTCGCGGTGGAAGACCTGGGAATTCCGGTTGCCGATGTACGCGCTCCCGGAGGTATCGCCCCGGCCCGTCTCCGGCGAACCGGAGCGCTCTGTGAGAAAGGAAACGTCCGTTCCGTCGCTGACGGCCACCACGGTGCCCAGCCGGTCGGTGCGGTAGACGGTGCATCCCGCGTCATAGAGACGGCTCAGCGTCTCTTCATGGGGGTGTCCATAGGAGTTGTCCTCGCCCACCGAGATCACTGCGTACTCCGGCATTGCCGCGCGCAGGAAGGGGTAGCTGGTGGAGGTGCTGCTTCCATGGTGGCCCACCTTGAGCACCGTACAGGACACATCGCAGCCGTCGGAGAGCAGGTCGGCCTCCGCGTCCCGCTCCATGTCGCCGGTGAAGAGAAACGAGGTCTCTCCAAAGTCCACCCGCAGCACGATGGAGGTGTTGTTGGTATCGTCATAATCCCGCCGGGGCCCCAGAACCGTCACCACAGCGCCGCCCAGGGAAAAGGTCTCGTCGGGGGAGGGTGCGGCGGGCGTGAGGCCTTGGGCTTCGGTGTACCGGACAAAATCCCGGAAGGCCTTGGAATCGTATTCGCGGACGGGGGAAAACACCTGCGCCGCGGCGCAGGTGTTCAGAGGGCCGGACAGGCCGCCCACATGATCCTCGTGGGCGTGGGTACACACCACATAATCCAGCGTGTCCACGCCCTGGTCCTCCAGATAGGAGACCACCCGGCTGCTGTCCTGCGCATTGCCGCCGTCGATGAGCATTGCCTGCCCCCCGCACAGCAGCAGCGCGGAATCGGCCTGCCCCACGTCGATGAAGTGGACCGCCAGTTCCCCGTCCGGGACAGACGCGGGGGTGGCCGCGCCGGGCGCATAGGCGCAGGCGGACAGGAACAGGGGCAGCAGCGCGAGCAGGAGAGCGGACAGACGCCGCTTCATCGGGTCAGCTGGGCGATGCCCCGGCGGATGCGGCGCAGGGACTCGTCCCGGCCCAGGAGCTGGCACAGCTCCACGGCGCCGCCGGGGGTGACCGCCTTGCCGGACAGGGCGGTGCGTACCGGCCACAGGATACGGCCGTTTTTCAGTTCCAGATGCTGGGCCAGACCGATGAGCGCGTCATGGATGGCGTCATAGGTCCACGCGCCGAGCTTCTCCAGCACCGGGAGCACCAGCTCCAGGGCTTCTTTGGAAGTTTCCTCGTCGGTCTTCATCTTCTTGTGGCAGTAGAGTTGGTTGGAATACTCCGGCAGGGCGTCGAAGAAGTCCACCTGAGGGGCGATGTCCAGCCAGGTGTCGCAGCGGGGCTGCACCAGAGGGGCCACCAGCTTCAGGTCGATCTGCTCCGAGCGGATGGCCCGGCGCAGATAGGGGAGCGCCCCGGCATAGAACGCCTCGGGGGAGAGGGCGCGCAGATAGTTGGCGTTGAAGTACTTCAGCTTCTCCAGGTCGAAGATGGCGGGGGATTTGGAGATGCCGCCCAGCTCGAAGATCTCTGAAAGCTCCTTCAGCGTGAAGAACTCCCGCTCGGCGTATGCTCCGCGGGGCGACCAGCCCAGCAGAGTCACGTAGTTGACCACCGCCTCGGATAAAAAGCCCTGTTCCAGCAGGTCCTCATAAGAGGGATCGCCGTGGCGCTTGGACATCTTGTTGTGCTGGTCCCGCATCACCGGGGAGCAGTGGACGTAGATCGGGACTTCCCAGCCGAAGCCCTCATACAGCAGGTTGTATTTGGGTGCGGAGGAAAGATACTCGCTGCCCCGGACCACGTGGGTGATCCCCATCAGGTGGTCGTCCACCACGTTGGCAAAATTGTAGGTGGGCAGGCCGTCTTGCTTTATGAGTACCTGGTCGTCCAGTGTGACGTTCTCGACGGTGATGTCGCCGAAGCTCACATCGTGGAACGTGGTGGAGCCGGTATGGGGAATGCGCTGGCGGATCACAAAGGGCTCGCCGGCGTCCGCACGGGCCTGGGCCTGAGCCGGGCTCAGGGTGCGGCAGGGATCGTCATGGCGTTCGAACGGATCGGAAGGCTCCTCCGATTCCGCTTTTTCGCAGAAGCAGTAGTAGGCGTGTCCGCGCTCCACCAGCAGTCTGGCATACCGGCCGTACAGGCTGCGGCGTTCCGTCTGGATGTAGGGACCCACGGGGCCGCCCACGTCGGGACCCTCGTCCCAGTCCAGGCCGCACTGGCGCAGGGTGCGGTAGATGACCTGGGTGGCGCCCTCCACCAGACGGCCCTGGTCGGTGTCCTCGATGCGCAGAAGGAACTTGCCGCCGCCGTGGCGGGCGATGAGCCAGGTGTACAGGGCGGTGCGCAGATTGCCCACATGCATATAACCGGTGGGGGAGGGGGCGAAACGGGTGCGCACCTCCCCATGGGGGATACGTGCTTCCATGTCCTCAAACCATTTCATATCCATAGGAAAAACTCCTTTTTCAACGTCTGTCCCACTATTCTATTTTTTTAGGTTAGGATTGTCAAGGGCCTTTGGATATGGTATGATAATTCAACATGGGTCTTTGGGCCCATTCTCCAAACGATAGACGCGCAAGAGGTGTTTTTTCAAATGGAAAACGAGAAAAAGGTCCTTCTCTCCGGCATCCAGCCCAGCGGCGAGCTGCATCTGGGCAATTATCTGGGTGCGATCAAGAACTGGGCGGAGCTGTCGGATCAATTCGACTGTTACTGGTTCATGGCCGACCTGCATACCATCACCGTGCGCCAGGACCCGGCGGCCCTGCGCAAACGGACCCTGGCCCAGATCGCGACTTATATCGCCTGCGGTCTGGATCCGGAGAAGAATACCATTTTTGTCCAGTCCCATGTGAGCGCTCACGCAGAACTGGGCTGGGTGCTGGATTGCTATACCATGTTCGGGGAGCTTTCCCGTATGACCCAGTTTAAGGACAAGTCCGCCCGGAACGCCGACAATATCAATGCCGGCCTGTTTACCTATCCCTGCCTGATGGCGGCGGATATCCTGCTCTACCAGCCGGACTTCGTCCCGGTGGGAGAAGACCAGAAACAGCACGTGGAGATCTGCCGGGACATCGCAAACCGCTTCAATCACCTCTACGGGGAGGTGTTCAAGGTTCCCGAACCCTATATCCCCAAAACCGGCGCCCGGGTGATGAGCCTCAACGCCCCGGAGAGCAAAATGAGCAAATCCATGCCCGACGGCTGCGTGTTCCTGCTGGAAAAGCCGGAGGACATCATGCGCAAGTTCAAGCGGGCGGTCACGGACAGCGACACCGAACGGTGCGTGCGCCTCGACCGGGAGAACAAGCCTGGCGTGGCCAATCTGATGGGCATCTACTCCGCGGTGACCGGCAAAAGTTTCGAGGCCATCGAGGCGGAATTCGAGGGCAAGGGCTACGGCGTCCTCAAGCCGGCCGTGGGGGAGGCCGTGGTGGAGACGCTGCGTCCCATCCGGGAGGAGACCGAGCGGCTGCTCGCCGACAAGGCGTATTTGGAAAGCGTCTACCGCGCCGGTGCTGAGCGGGCGTCCCGCGCGGCCGAGAAGACCCTGCGCAAGGTCTATAAGAAGGTGGGCTTCCTGCCCCGGTAAAGGAGCTTCTTCAGAATGCCAATGAAAATCGAGCTTTCGCTCATTGGGGTGGTGGCCGCGGCCCTGATCGTGGCCCTGATCGTGGCCCTGGTGGCCACCCCTGTCGTTAAGAGCCTGGCCTTTAAAATGGGGGCCATGGACGTACCCAAGGATAACCGCCGTATGCACGATCATCCCATTCCACGCATGGGCGGCCTTGCCATTTTCCTGGGCTTTCTGCTCAGCGTGCTCCTTTTTGCGGAGATCACGCCCCAGCTGCGGGGCATGCTGCTGGGCTCCGTCATCATCGTGGTGCTGGGCATCTTCGACGATATCTATTCCCTGCCCGCCATGTTCAAGTTTGTGGTGCAGATCGTGGCCGCGCTGGTGGCGGTCTTCTCCGGCAACGTGATCCAGACCCTGTCCAATCCCAACATCTTTTCCTCCGACCTCTATTGGGACCTGGGGGTCCTCTCCATCCCGGTCTCCGTGATCTGGATCGTGGCCATCACCAACGCCGTCAACCTGATCGACGGCCTGGACGGCCTGGCCTGCGGCGTATCCACCATCAGCTCCATGACGCTGCTGGTCATCTCCCTGGTGGTGTCCGACGCACCGGCGGCCATTCTGATGGCCGCCCTTGCGGGGAGCTGCATCGGCTTTCTGCCCTATAACCTGAATCCAGCCAAAATCTTTATGGGGGACACCGGCTCCACCTTCCTGGGCTATGTGCTGGCGGTGGTGTCCATCCAGGGCCTGTTCAAGTTTTATACCATCATTTCCTTCGCAGTGCCGTTTTTGATGTTGGGCCTGCCTATTTTTGATACCTGCTTTGCCTTTATCCGGCGCATCGCCCATGGGCAGAGTCCGATGCACGCAGACCGCAGTCATGTGCATCACCGCCTGATCGACATGGGGTTCTCCCAGAAACAGGCAGTGGCGGTGCTGTACATCATCAGCGCCATCCTCGGGCTTTCCGCCGTGGTGCTCACCACGGCAGGGGCTGTAAAAGCCATGCTTCTCCTCCTGGCCCTGTGCGCCGCCGGCGCCGTGTCCGCACGCATCTTTCTCTCCAATAACGAGAAGAAGAACGGACAGGAGCAGGAGGAGAAGACGCAGGAGAGCGAAGACAAGGAGGAGCGGAAGTGAAGCGCGTCAAGGTCATGACCATCTTCGGGACACGGCCGGAGGCCATCAAGATGGCCCCCCTGGTGGCCGAACTTCGGAGCCGTCCGGCGCTGCAGGCGGTCTGCTGTGTCACTGCCCAGCACCGGCAGATGCTGGACTCCGTGCTGGAGATTTTCCGGCTGGCGCCGGATTACGACCTGAATATCATGGAAGCCCGGCAGACCTTGTCCACCATCACCACCAAATGCCTGTTGGGGATGGAGGGAGTGCTGGAGCAGGCGCGGCCGGACCTGGTGCTGGTCCACGGGGACACGTCCACTACGTTTGCCGGCGCGCTGGCCGCCTTTTACCGGCAGATCCCGGTAGGCCACGTGGAGGCCGGACTGCGCACCTATGACAAGTATTCTCCCTTTCCAGAAGAAATGAACCGCAAGCTGGTGGGGGATATTGCAGACCTGCATTTCTGTCCTACCGCGAGAAACCGGGAAAACCTGGCGCGGGAGGATATCCGGGAGGGCGTTTTTATCACCGGGAACACGGTGATCGACGCCCTGAAGACCACGGTTGTAAAGGATTATCACTTTTCAACAGAATTGCTCAATCATTTGGATTATGCAGCCCGAAAGATCCTCCTGGTCACCTGCCACCGGCGGGAGAACTACGGCGCGCCCATGGCCCATATCATGACCGCCCTGCGCCGCATCGTTCAGGCCTTTCCCGACGTAGAGCTGGTCTATCCCGTGCATCTGTCCCCGGTGGTGCGGGAGGCGGCGGGCCAATATCTGTCCGGCCACGACCGCATCCATCTCATCGACCCGCTGGATGTGGAGGAGATGCACAATCTGATGGCGCGCGCTCATCTGGTCCTGACGGACTCGGGGGGGCTCCAGGAGGAGGCTCCCGCGCTGGGGCGGCCGGTCCTGGTCCTGCGGCGGGAGACCGAGCGGCCCGAGGCTGTGGAGGCGGGGACCGTGAAGCTGGCGGGCACGCAGGAGGAGCAGGTGTTCCGTATGGCCTCCGAGCTCTTGACGGACGAGGCGGCCTACCATGCCATGGCCCATGCCGTCAATCCTTACGGCGACGGCTTTGCCTGCCGCCGCATTGCGGACGCGATCGAGTGGAGGTTCGGCCTGCGGGAGGAACCGCCGGAGGAATTCCGGGCGTAACCGCCGCTGCCGCGGCCGGGCGGCGCGCCCAAGCAGGCTGCCTTGCGCAGAGCGGGGATGCGCGGGCCGCATGTTTGCCCTGCTCCGATCAGCTGCCGCTTTGGGGTGCGGAATGCCCCGTCCGGCGGGGAGAAGAAGGAGGTGTCGGGCCCGTTGGAGCGAAAGAAACGGAATATCCTGGTGGTGTTGATTGCCATCGTCATTGTGGTGGCGATGCTCTCCAGCTTCGGCTTGGCGCTGTTTGCCCCGGATACCTCCAAGATCGTCCTGCCGACGCCCCTTGCCTCCGAGCCGCCGGAGGACGGCCCCGGGGGCGGTGCGGACGGTCTGGTGCGGGTGGAGGTCACCCCGCAGACGGTCCAGAATGTGATTCGTACGCTGGCCCGGCCGGAGAGCTATTACCGCGAGGTCACGATTGAGGACATTTGGGGCGAGGGGGAGGAGGAGCGGGGCGTTACCTCCGCGCAGGTCTGGGCAGACTATGGCTGGACCTATACACGCTCCGCCTGGCCCGGGGGCACGGTACGCTGCTCCCTTGTGGGAGAGGGGACGTTCTGGCTGTGGTACGAGGGGTCCCGTGCGGTGCTCAGCGGCCCGGCGGACGCCTATTCCGCCGATTTGGAGGGCCAGCGCATCCCGACCTATGAGGATGTGCTGGACCTGCCGGTGGACGCCATCGCCGCCACCGGCTATGAGGAGCAGGGCGGGCTGTCCTGCATCTGCGTGGAGACGGCGGCGGACGAGCTGGGCTACCGGCAGCGGTACTGGATCTCCGTGGACAGCGGTCTGCTGGTGTGCTCCGAGACGCTGGAAGGGGAGCAGACCGTCTACCGCATGTCCTCTTATGCCGTGGAGCGTCCCGTCCCGGCGGGGACGCAGTTTGCCCTGCCCGACGGGACGGTGCTGCACACGCCCGGAGGCGCAGTCACTCCAGGCCCAGCAGCAGAAGAAGACCAAGGGTGATGATCAGCTCCAGATCGTCCCCCTCCAGAAACAGAAACAGCAGGATCAGCAGGAGCAGGATATCTCCGGTATCCAGCTCCTCCAGCTTGAGCCCCTTGAGCAGTCCGGCCAGCCCGGTTTTCTTGGCCGGCTCCGGTTGGGCCGGCTCCGGCGCGGACGGCGCAGCGGCGGCCGGCTCCGGTTCCGGCCGGAGGGGGCGGGGCGGCTCATCCTCCTCCAGCACCCGGGTATAGGCGGTGCCGTTGGGGATATAGCGGTTATACATCTGCCTCCTCCTCTCCGCTTTTTTTGAAGAGCTGGAAGGCCGCCCGGATGACCCGGGAGAGCCTGGCGATCTGTACCGCTTTGTCCACCTTGGCGTAGCGCTCCGGCTTCAGGAAGGGCTTCATGGCGGTGAGCAGGGCGATCTTTCGGTCATCAGTGGCCGAATATTCGGAGAACAGGGCCACGGCGGTCTGAATGAGCCGTGGATCCAGATCGCCCAGCGCGGACAGCGGGCTGCCCGTGCCGCCGCTGTTCAGGCTGCCCAGCATGCCCAGCACGGCCCCCCAGTCGGGCTGGGTGCGGGGGGCTTCCGGTTCCTCCGCCGGTGCGGGAGAAGCGGCGGGCGCTTCCGGGGCCGTGCCCTCCGGCGGGAGCGTGCCGGCCTCGGACGAGGAAGCTTCTCCGGTAAGGGCCTTGGCGATGGAGACGATCTGTCCCATAGCCTCCGGGTCTGCCAGGATGGCATTGAGCTTATCTTCGAACTCGGCCATGGGCTCCGCCTCCTTTCGAACGGGTTATTTCTTGTCCTGTACGGCCGCCTGTTGGATGCGCTCGATCAGCCCGGCGCCCTCTTTGCTCTGCATCACCTGATTGACGATCCCCATGAGGGCGCCGGCGTCCCCCTTGGCAGCAGAGGCGGCGGCGCGTTTCAATCCGTCTGAGCCGTCCTGACTCAGAAGCTGCATCAGCCGCTGGGTATCCGGAGACTGTACGAGGTTTTTCAGCAGGTCCTTATTCTTCAGAAGGCTGGCGGCCTTGGGGTCCTGCATCAGCGCGTCCAGATTGGATTCCGGTTTCGCCATAAAAATCAGCTCCATCCTTATATTTATAAGCGATCATTCCATTATATGTTTCAAAGCCAGACAGGTGAACGCAATGAAGCTTTTGGTTTTTTCCGACTCCCACGGAAACGTGGCGAATATGGAGGATGCGGTGCGCCGGGAAGAGCCGGATCAGGTCCTCCACCTGGGGGACGTGGTGCGGGACGCCGACGCCTTGCGCCGGAGGTTTCCCGACCTTCCCATGACCCGGGTGCGGGGCAACTGCGACGCCCGCAGCGACGTGCCGGAGGAATGCCTGCTGGAACGGGCGGGACGCAGGCTGCTGCTGATGCACGGGCACACCCGCTTTGTGAAAAGCGGTCCGGGCGCCGCGGTGGCGGCTGCCCGGGAGGCAAGGGCGGACGTGCTGTTGTTCGGCCACACCCATGACGCGTTATGCGACCTGCAGGGAAACCTGTGGATTCTGAACCCCGGCGCCGCCGGCGGACTGCTGTTTCGCAGCTACGGGGTGGTCCTGCTGGAGGCGGATGGCGTTTACTGTTATACGCAGCCGATTTGATTGGAAAGGGGAGCGGTGGTCATGCTGCTTGTCATCGACGTGGGCAACACCAATATGGTATTTGGCCTGTTTCGGGGAGAGCGCCTGGAGGGAAGCTTCCGGCTCAAGACCGACGCCAACAGCACCTCGGATGAGCTCGGACTCTATCTATGCGAATATTTCCAGCGCTTCGGCCTGCGGCTGGACGAGGTGGAGGACGTGGTCATCGGCTCGGTGGTGCCTCAGATCATGTATACCCTCAGCAGCGCCGTCATCAAATATGTGGGGAAGACTCCGCTGATCTTGGACGACGATCTGGATCCGCGTCTGCCCTACGTGGCGTGCGCCAGTGAGGAACGCCTGGGCCCCGACCGGGCGGCGGCCGACGTGGCGGCTATGGTCAAGTATGGCGCTCCGCTGGTGGTGCTGGATTTCGGCACCGCCACAACGCTGGACGCCATAAGTCCGGAGGGCGTCTATCTGGGCGGCTGCATCACTGCAGGGGTGCGGGTATCCATCGACGGCCTGTTCCAGAAGACCGCGCTGCTGCCCCGGATCGAGCTGGTCAAGCCGGATACCGTGCTGGGCACCACTGCCGTGGGGCAGATCCAGGCCGGGGCGGTGCTGGGCTATATCGGGGCCATGGAGTATCTGATCCGCCGGGCCAAAACGGAGATGGGCGGTAAGAGCATCAAGGTGGTGGCCACCGGTGGGCTGGCCCGGATGGTGGCGGACAATACCGATCTGATCGATATCGTGGACCCCCAGCTGGTGCTGGACGGCCTGCGCATCATCTATGAGCGGGAAAAGAAATCGTAAGGAGCGGCAGGATTGAGCGTATGAGTGAGATTGCAAAACGGGAGCACGGCGCCATCGATATGACTCAGGGCTCGCCCACCCGGCTGATCGTGGCCTTTTCCCTGCCGCTGCTGCTGGGAAACGTTCTGCAGCAGCTGTACAATATGGTGGATTCCATCGTGGTGGGCCAGTTTGTGGGCGCTTCCGCACTGACCGCCGTCGGCACCGGGTTCCCCATCATCTTTTTGCTTGCCTCTCTGTTTATCGGCTTCGCCATGGGCGCAACCGTCATGATCGCCCAGTACATCGGAGCCGGGGACAAACAGAGCGTGGCGCGCACGGTGGATACCATCTACAGCGCGCTGCTGGCGGCCATCGTGCCGCTGTCCCTGCTGGGAGTGGTGCTGACCACGCCCCTGCTGACCCTGATCCGGGTGCCTGCAGAGGCCTTTGACCAGGCGCGGGTCTATTGTATCGTGGTCTTCCTGGGCGGGATCGGCTCGCTGGGCTATAACGTAAACGCCGGTATTCTCCAGGGGCTGGGGGATTCCAAGACGCCCCTGCTGTTTCTGGCGGTTGCCAGCGTCATCAATATCGTGCTGGATCTGCTGTTTGTCCTGGTCTTCCGCTGGGCGGTGTTCGGCGTGGCTCTGGCGACCATCATCGGTCAGGCCTGTTCCTGGATCTTCGGCATTTTCTATATCAACCGGAAATACAACTTTCTGCATATCCGCCTGTTCCAAATCAGGGTCGACCGGAAGCTGCTGGGCCAGATCATCCGGCTGGGGGTCCCTTCGGCCATCCAGCAGTGCCAGTTCTCCGTGGCGATCCTCATCATGCAGGCGCTGATCAACGGCTTCGGCAACGACTTTGCCGCCGGATTTGCCGCCGCCAACAAGATCGACTCCTTTGCGTTCATGCCCATTCAGTCTTTTTCCACCGCAACCACCACCTATGTGGGGCAGAACATGGGGGCTGGACGGCTGGACCGGGTGCGGCGCGGCGCCCGTCGTGCTATGTTGCTGAGCACAGTGGTCTGCATCGCCATTACCGCTTTGGTCATCCCCTTCCGCCGGGAGCTGCTGATGCTGTTCAACCGGGAGAGCGCGGTGGTGGCCGCCGGAGAGGCCTACCTGCTGCGGGTGCTGACCCCGATGTTCGTGCTGGCCGTGATGTTCATCCTCAGCAGCGTCCTGCGCGGCGCCGGCGCCACCATGGTTCCCATGGTGGCCTCGGTTATCGCTCTTTGGGGGGCGCGGGTGCCTGCCGCCTATCTGCTGGCTTACTTTTTCGGTCCGGAGGAGCTCTATTGGTCGTATCTGATCGGCTGGGTCCTGGGGCTGTTCATCTGCCTGGCGGCCTATCTTCGGGGCCGCTGGAAGGAAAAGTGCGTGGTAGCGGAGGAGAACGTGGAATGAAGCTCCTTTTGGCCCGCCACGGTGAGACCGACTGGAACGCCCGGGGCCAGATCCAGGGACAGTCCGATCCCGGTCTGAATGAGACCGGGCGGGCACAGGCCAGGGCACTGGCCCGCCGGCTGGAAGAGACCGGCGTACCCCTCCGGCGGCTCTATACCAGCCCGCAGAAACGTTCTGCCGAGACGGCGGCCATCGTAGGCGCGTGCCTGGGGATAGAAGCCGAGGCGGTAGAGGGGCTGCGGGAGATTTGTTTTGGCGTATGGGAAGGCCATTGCTGGGAAGAGATCGCGGCGCTGTGGCCCCATTCCTACGAGGCGTACGCCGCCGACCGCCTGCGCTCCCGCCCGCCGGAAGGGGAGAGCTATGCCGAACTGCTGGAACGGGCTCTGCCTGCGCTGCGGAAGATTGCCGCAGGGGAGGGAAGCGCTCTGGTAGTGGCGCACAGCGCCGTCATCAAGGCGGTGCTCTGCCATCTGGACGGGGCGGATTTCCGACAGATCAACCGCCTGTATCCGTTGGGAAACGCCGACTGGGTGAGCCTGGACGGCGATCGATTCCTATAAAATAGTATATGATGGAGGGACTGCAATGAAGCAGGACATGATCCTTATCCTGGACCTGGGCAGCGAACAGAACGCCCGGATTGCCCGGGAGATCCGCGCCCTGGGCGTGTACAGCGAGATCCATCCCCACGACATCACCCTGGCGGAGGTAAAGGCGCTGCCCAATGTGAAGGGCATTATCCTCAACGGCGGACCCAACCGGGTGGTAGACGGCGTGGAGGTGGACGTCTCACGGGACATCTACAATTGCGACGTGCCGGTGCTGCTGGCCGACCACAAGGGGGACGCACCCTGGCCTGCGGACGAAGCGGAGCGCGGACGGGCGCTTTCCAACTTTGTGTTCGGGGTATGCGGGGCCCAGGCCAACTGGAACATGGAAAACTTTATCGCCGACCAGGTGGAGCTCATCCGCCGTCAGGTGGGGGACAGAAACGTCCTTCTGGCCCTGTCCGGCGGGGTGGATTCCTCGGTGGTGGCGGCGCTGCTCATCAAGGCCATCGGCAAGCAGCTCACCTGCGTGCACGTCAACCACGGCCTGCTGCGTAAGGGCGAGCCGGAGCAGGTGGTACAGGTCTTCCGGGATCAGATGGACGCCAACCTGATCTATGTGGACGCGGTGGACCGCTTTCTGGACAAGCTGGCCGGTGTGGCGGAGCCCGAGCAGAAGCGGAAGATCATCGGCGCAGAGTTTATCCGCGTCTTTGAGGAGGAGGCCCGCAAGCTGGAGGGCATCGACTTTTTGGCGCAGGGCACCATCTATCCGGATATCATTGAATCGGGCACCAAGACCGCCAAGGCGGTGAAGGCCCACCACAATGTGGGCGGCCTGCCGGAGGATCTGAAATTCGAACTGGTGGAACCGCTGAAGATGCTCTTCAAGGATGAGGTGCGCGCTTGCGGCGCGGCGTTGGGCCTGCCGGACTCAATGGTATACCGCCAGCCGTTTCCTGGTCCCGGCCTTGGGGTGCGCTGCCTGGGCGCCATCACCCGGGACCGGCTGGAGGCCGTGCGCGCCTCCGACGCGATCCTGCGGGAGGAGTTTGCCACCGCGGGCCTGGAGGGCAAGGTGTGGCAGTACTTTACCGTGGTGCCCGACTTCAAGTCGGTGGGCGTGCGGGACAATAAGCGTACGTTCGACTGGCCGGTGATCCTTCGGGCAGTCAATACCGTGGACGCCATGACCGCCACCGTGGAGGACGTGCCCTTCCCGCTGCTGCAAAAAATTACGGCGCGGATCACCGCCGAGGTGGAGGGCGTCAACCGGGTCCTCTATGATCTGACACCGAAGCCCACCGGCACTATTGAGTGGGAATGACCGTGAAAACGGTGCAAACCCGTATGAATACAGGCTTTTTTGCCCATCAATGTGGCTCTTAATACTGGATTGATACTATTCGTGTCCGCCCGGTACGCTCAAGAGAATAATCACAAAGGGACAAGCAAAACCGCCCTGCTGAACGACAAATTCAGCAGGGCGGTTTTTTGCTTGCCTTATTTATTTTTCCGACATGGAACATAGTTGTCAAATCTCTGGCTGTCATCGCAAGTCCTCAGCCAGTTGCGTTTCCATTCAACGTATTCCTCTCCGGTGATTTCCCCAGTGTGAAGCTCCTGCTGGCGCAAGGCTATTCCCGCATGAACTTGTCCACAAGGCCGTACTGAAAATAAATCCCCACGGGGGCATAGGAAGGCCGATCGTCGTTGTCGCTGTATCGACGGCGGTATCATCGGAGGCCCCTGTCTTGCCAGAATTGCGAACGAGCTGAAACAGGCGGATAGCGCCGGGGGTATCCTCGTCCAGCGAGAAGAATGTCCTCATGGAGAACAAGTCCGGCTGATCTCCGCCGACTGTGAGCGGGTCAAGCGGGCCTTTGGCCCCGAGCAGATAGAAGCGGCGATAGTTTCTGACAGGCAGAGGGAGCAGGTGGAAAAAATGCGAAAGCGGGCTGCAAGGCAGAAATCCAGATTAGATGTGCGATAATTACTAAAATTTAGAAAAATATGCAAGGGCCGCCCCCGGTCGGGCGGCCCTTGTTTCTGCTGTAACACACGTTACTCATTTACAGTTAGAGAGAGATGATCCAGAATATCTTCCACTTCGTCCGTGGTCGAATATGCGCCATACAGGCTGACGGTGGCATGGCTTGTGCGGCACTCTGCCCAAACATTTCCGTTGTCCATTGTAATCAGGAACTCATAGCCATCGACAGACGTGTAATAGTAAGAGGTTTCAAAACTACCATCAACGATATAAGACTGGCCAAAATAGTTGGCTTGTGCGATATTGTAGATTGATAGATCGACATATCCGCTTCCATCTTTCTTTGCGTAGAGTGCATCAAATATCTCGCTGACATAATTACCCTTTGCATCGGACACGACAAAGGAGAAATTGGCATCCGGGACGTAATCATACTGTTCGTGCATCCATCCTAAATCAAAGGTTACACGGCCTGTCATGGTGTCCAAAAGGTTTGCGGGGTTTTCGGCGGTATACTCCATTTTTTCTGCGCCATCCTCCCGACTAACGCAGCGGCTGCGGAGAGTGGGGTCACTGCTCAAAACCTCAGCAGAGTCCCACTGGGAGTATTCCGATACCACTCCGCCGTTAATGCTGTCACCTACGTCCCAATCGTCCGACTTAAATCGAGCAGATTCTGTCATTTCGTCCAAAGCGGCGGGCGGGTTTCCGCCAGAACCTGTGATAGCAACAGCACCAGGGGCGCCATTTTCGCTTGAAGACACAGGAATGTTATCCGCACTGGACACGATAATGTCGTTTCTGAACAGATGCACCACCGCAGCGGCAGCGGTCAGTGTTAATACCATCATCATAACAACAGCAGCGGCAATCAATGGCATACGAGATTTTAAGGTTGCTTTTTTCATAGGAATGTCCTCCGATTGTTTTTGGTAGGAGGAAAGCTGAGAACGAATGCGCTCCCGGCTCTCCTGCGGCAATTTCAACTCATCAGAAATGCGCTTGAAGTTTCGCTCCATATCAATCCCCCCCAAGTTGCTTTTTTAGGATGCTTTTGGCACGATACAATCTCATGGAAACAGCTGAGATGCTGATGTGTAAAAATTTTGAGATTTCCCGAAATGAGTAGCCCTCAAAATAATGCAAGCTCACAACGGCCCTATACTTTTCCGGCAACTCCATAACGGCATGAACTATGTCCCGATTCTCCGGCTGTACCGACAGAACAACCTCATCTAAAGAAATAGCTTCATGCTTCTTCGCTGCAGTGAGAAGGTTTTTGCAATGGTTAATCGTGACCTTGGTTAGAAACGCACGCTCTTTCCCGGGGTAAATGATCATACTGCTTTCCAGTAGTTTGAGAAATACAGTCTGCACAACATCTTCCGCTTCCTGTGGGGAACGCAGATAACTGAGAGCGATGCGATACACCATGTCCGCATAACGGTCAAAGAGTACCAGCACAGTTTCTTGCTCCATCGGCGCACCCCCTTCCTTTCCTTTTGAGGCCTCATCAATATAACAATTGGGTAAGTCCAATTAGCACAACATTTATATAATACTTTTTGAATATTTCTCTTATTGATAATGCTATTATACAATAGCATATTTACTTTTATCGGTCGTGTCAAGATTTTTTCGCACTTTAGTTTGCAAGCTCTGGCATGAATGGAGTCAGCCGGCAATGGAGGCATCCTCAATGGCGGCCTCCAGGTGCTTCATATTCATGTACTTTTTGTTGCCCCAC
>NZ_JANGBE010000070.1:0-1454 GCF_024462255.1 Flavonifractor sp. DFI.6.63
GCTTACTCCTTGATATGGGCGATGGTCTTGGCCAGCTCCTTCTTGTGCTGGAGGTTGCCCTGGCGTGCGATCATGATGCGCTGGGCCTGGGGGGAGCCGGCGCCGTGCAGGCTTTCGGTGCGGTAGCCCACGGCGGCGGTGCCCAGGGTCAGGTTTTCGATGAGGCGGAGGATGCGCAGCCGGTTCTCGGTGGACACGCCGGAGACGCCCTTCAGGTATTTTTCCACATAGGCGCCCAGCTTCTCGTCCCGCAGGTCGGCCTCGGAGGGGGCGGTGACCATCAGGCCGCCGGCGATGTCCTCCGCCAGCCGGGCGATCTCGTAGGGGAAGCGGGTCACGTTCTGCTTGCACACGTTGGCCAGCAGCAGGTCGATGATGTAGTTGCCGCTGTCTGTGGGGTGGCCCTCGGCGGAGCAGGCGATGCCGCAGCAGTACAGGGTCTCGTTCAGGTGGGTCATCTCGATGAGCTTGTCCTTGATGTGGCTGGCCCTGGCCGCGCCGTTGTAGTCGGCCGCCACCGCCGCCGCGCCGATGAGCACGTCGCCCACGCCCACCTTGCACCCGCCGTAGCTCTGGCGGTGATACCCGGCGAAGCGCTCCACCATCATCCCGGCGAACTCCGTCTCCCCGTTGAGGAAGATGCGCTCGTTGGGCACGAACACGTCGTCGAAGATGGTCAGCGCCTCCACCCCGCCGAACTCCGCGTTGCCCACGTCCAGCTCGCTGCCCTCCCGCTTCCGGGTGTCGCAGCTCTGGCGGCCGATGATCATGAAGATGCCCGGCGTGTCCATGGGCACGGCGAAGCTCACCGCGTAGTCCTTGTCGTCGGGGCCCATGGAGATGGTGGGCATGATGATGATCTCATGGCTGTTCAGCGCGCCGGTCTGGTGGGCCTTGGCGCCCCGCACCACGATCCCGTCGGGCCGGCGCTCCACCACCCGCAAAAACAGGTCCGGGTCCGCCTGCTCGTGGGGGGCCTTGCTCCGGTCCCCCTTGGGGTCGGTCATGGCGCCGTCCACCGTCAGGTCGTTGTCCTGGCAGTAGATCATGAACTGCTTGAAGTTCTCGTGATAATGGGTGGCGTACTTCCGGTCGGTCTCATACGTGGTGGAGAACACGGCGTTGAACGCGTCCATGCCCACGCAGCGCTGGAAGCAGGCGGCCGTCTTCTGCCCCAGCAGGCGCTGCATCTTCACCTTCTTCACCAGGTCCCCGGCGGACTGGTGGATGTGGGTGAAGCGGTTGACCCGCCGGCCGGTGTAGGGGGAGACGGCGGTCATCAGGTCCTCGTACTCCGGCATCTGGGCCAGGTCGTAGGTCATGCGCACGCTGTTCAGCGAGGGCCGCAGAATGGGGTCGTCCACCGGGTCCTCCACCTTTTTCCCAAACAGATATACCTGCATCTTCCGCTTCCGGATGCTCTCAATGTACTCCTCGCCCGTCATCAGTGACAT
>NZ_JANGBE010000071.1:0-1451 GCF_024462255.1 Flavonifractor sp. DFI.6.63
CTGGAAAGCAGGGCGGATTCTGGCCTGAATCCCTTGATTACCGAAAGCCATGGTGGTCAGAGCGGTATGCGCGCCGGCACGGCGTGAATGCCGTTCTGGCCGCTGTGGCATACTAGGACAAGGGAGTCAGCCAACGGCTCGGTCAGCGAACATGATCTCCAGCTGGCTGAGCACCAGATCCCAGTTTTGACATCTGGCGTGCCAGTGCTTCACGATACTCTGGGAGGCCAGATACAGCATCCGGCGCAGGGAGTCGTCGTTCGTGAAGGAGGGCTTGTTCTTCGTGATCTGCCGGAACTGGCGGTTCAGGCCCTCGATGATGTTCGTCGTGTATATGATTTTCCGAATCTCAACGGGGTATTCGAAGAATGTGCTTAAAACCGGCCAGTTTTCCTCCCAGCTTTTCACGCAGGAGGGGTACTGCTTACGCCAGGTCTCCGCGAAGGCCTGCAGATTTTTTTCGGCTTCCTCCAGTGTGACGGCACCGTAGATCTTCTTCAGATCCGCAACGACTTTCTTGATGTCCTTGTAGCTGACATATCTGGTGGAACTGCGCACCTGGTGGACGATGCAGCGCTGCAGCCGACTTTTCGGGAAGACGGCCTCAATAGCCTGCATCATCCCACACAGGCCGTCCGTGCAGAACAGATATACATCCAAAACACCCCTGCTTTTGAGGTCATTCAGCACATTCAGCCAGAATTTGCTGTTTTCGTGCTCTCCGATCCAGACGCCCAGGATGTCCTTCCTGCCGTCCATGGTGACACCCAGAACCACATAGGCTGCTTTGGTCACATACCGCCGGTCCTCCCGCACTTTATAGTGAATGGCGTCCATGAACACAAACGGATACACCGGCTCCAGAGGACGATTCTGCCAGGCTGTGACCTCCGGCATGATCTTTTCACTGATCTTCGTTACCAGCTCCGGAGAGATCTCCACGCCGTACAGTTCCTTGATCTGCTCGGCGATATCCCGTTGGCTCATGCCGCAGGCGTACAGCGCCAGAATCTTATCCTCCATCCCGTCCGCATTCCGGTCATACTTGCCGATGATCTTGGGCTCGAAGGAGCCGTTCCGGTCCCGGGGAACCTTGATGTCCACCTCGCCCAGCTGGGTCTTGACGGTCTTCTTCGTGTAGCCGTTGCGGTAGTTTCTGGGGGTGCCCTCCGGCTCGTCTGACCGCTCACAGCGCTCGCGACCAAGCTCCTCGTCCATCTCCACTTCCATGACGGTCTGGATGACATCCCGGAACATTTCCTTCATGGCCGCCAGGATCTCCGTCGTGCTGGTGAAGTGTTGGCTCTGAACGTATTCCTTCAATAAATCCTGTGGTACTGACTGCATAATCTTCGTCTCCTTCGTCTTGAATGTTTGATCTCATTCTTGACTCAGTCGAAGATTTTCATACTGTCGGGGAACGTCGATTACACAGAATTTTCGGCGGTCTC
>NZ_JANGBE010000072.1:0-1347 GCF_024462255.1 Flavonifractor sp. DFI.6.63
GGTCAGGTAGAATAAGTTTCGCAAAAAGACAAAGAGACATGGTTTGCAGATGTCTGGTAGAATGAAGTTGCGACACCACCATTCGAAAGGAGACAGCAAACCATGTCCGAAAAGATTGTACAGCTAAACGAAGAAGTTATCAAGGGGCAGCTCAAGGAACTTGTGCGCGGAAGCGTAGAGGAAACCCTCAACGAGCTGCTGGAGGCCGAAGCGGAGAAGCTGACCCAGGCGGCCCGGTACGAGCGCAATGAGCAACGCCAGGGCTACCGCAGCGGCCACTACAACCGCAACCTTACCACCACTTCTGGGGATGTCACACTCAAGATGCCCAAGCTCAAGGGGATCTCCTTTGAGACTGCCATCATTGAGCGGTATCGCCGCCGGGAGAGTAGCGTGGAAGAGGCTCTCATTGAGATGTACCTGGCTGGCGTATCCGTCCGGCGTGTAGAGGATATTACCGAGACTCTCTGGGGCAGTAAGGTCTCTCCCTCCACCATCAGTGAGCTGAACAAGAAAGCGTATGTCCACATCGAGGATTGGCGTAACCGTCCTCTGCAAGGCGGGCGGTATCCGTATGTCTATGTGGATGGGATCTATCTGCGCCGCAACTGGGGTGGAGAGTTTGAAAATGTGGCCATCCTGGTGGCAATCGCGGTCAATGAGGACGGATATCGTGAGGTTTTAGGTGCCGCCGAGGGCATGAAAGAGGACAAGGCCAGTTGGATCAACTTCTTCCAGTGGCTGCGTGGCCGTGGCCTGGACGGCGTGAAACTCATCGTTGGAGATAAGTGCCTTGGTATGCTGGAGGCCGTGGGCGAAGTGTTCCCTGAAGCCAAATACCAACGCTGCACCGTCCACTTTTACCGTAATGTGTTCTCTGTCACACCTCGCTCCAAGGTGAAACTGGTAGCCAAAATGCTCAAGGCGATCCACGCCCAGGAGAGCAAAAAAGCCGCTCGTGAAAAGGCCAGGGCCGTAGTGGAGGAGCTGTGTTCCATGAAGCTGAAAGAGGCTGCTAAGAAGGTGGAGGACAGCATCGAGGAGACTCTGACCTATTGTGATTTTCCCAGTGAGCATTGGACCCGTATCCGCACCAACAATGTCATTGAGAGGCTGAACCGGGAGATCCGCCGCCGTACTCGTGTAGTGGGCAGCTTCCCGGACGGCAACTCTGCCCTTATGCTGGTCTGTGCCCGGCTACGCCATGTAGCTGGCTCCCAGTGGGGCAACAAAAAGTACATGAATATGAAGCACCTGGAGGCCGCCATTGAGGATGCCTCCATTGCCGGCTGACTCCATTCATGCCAGAGCTTGCAAACTAAAGTGCGAAAAAATCTTGACACGACC
>NZ_JANGBE010000073.1:0-1312 GCF_024462255.1 Flavonifractor sp. DFI.6.63
CGCGCTATTAACACTCGGTTTCCCTTCGCCTCCGGTACTGAATACCTTAAGCTCGCCAGTAACAATAACTCGCCGGACCATTCTACAAAAGGTACCTCATCAACCATTAACGGTCTTTGAGTGCTTGTAAGCACAAGGTTTCAGGTTCTGTTTCACTCCCCTCCCGGGGTCCTTTTCACCTTTCCCTCACGGTACTGCTCCTCTATCGGTCATCAGGTAGTATTTAGGGTTGGAGGGTGGTCCCCCCAGTTTCCCACGGGGTTTCACGTGTCCCGCGGTACTCTGGAACTCGACTGACAGGATTCGGTTTTCACTTACGGGGCTGTCACCCGCTCTGGCTGGCCTTCCCATACCATTCAGTTAACCTATCCTGTCGTTGTGTCGGTCCACAACCCCGGTGGATAAATCCACCGGTTTGCCCTCTTCCGCGTTCGCTCGCCACTACTAGCGGAATCTCTGTTGATTTCTCTTCCTCGCCCTACTTAGATGTTTCAGTTCAGGCGGTTCCCCACCTACGCCTATTTGATTCAACGCAGGCTGACAGAGTATTGCTCTGCCGGGTTTCCCCATTCGGAAATCTGCGGGTCAAAGCTTATGTGCAGCTCACCGCAGCTTATCGCAGCTTGTCACGTCCTTCTTCGGCTCCTGATGCCAAGGCATTCCCCTTGCGCTCTTATTAGCTTGACCTTAGTAGAACAACCTCTTCAGCTGTTCTCTATTGGATCATGAATTATGCAGGCTTCACAGAAGATGTCAATTTTTTTGGCTCATTGTTTCTACCCTACTAGAACGGCTTTCGCCATTCTATTATTTGTTCCACAACATTGCTGTTAATTGCCCTCTGTTGCTTGCTTCATCATACTTCATTCTACATTGTTCAGTTTTCAAGGTGCCAGCTTCCGGCCATCCAGGCCAGATCAAAGTGCTCAACCATTCCCGTTGAACACTTTGATCCAGTCTCATGGTGGAGGTAATCGGACTCGAACCGGTGACCCCCTGCTTGCAAAGCAGGTGCTCTACCAACTGAGCTATACCCCCCTAAGAAGGTGGTGGGCCCAAGTGGACTCGAACCACCGACCTCACGATTATCAGTCGTGCGCTCTAGCCAGCTGAGCTATGGGCCCGTGCGTACACCCTCTAAATTAAACAACGTGACCCTCTTCACCAGAAAAGTCTGACCTTAGGACGTTACGATAAGATATCCTCTTACCGATGTCTCCTTAGAAAGGAGGTGATCCAGCCGCACCTTCCGATACGGCTACCTTGTTACGACTTCACCCCAATTATCGAACCCACCTTCGGCCGCGCCCCC
>NZ_JANGBE010000074.1:0-1300 GCF_024462255.1 Flavonifractor sp. DFI.6.63
AGTGGTTTCGCAGAATCGCCACCAGATATGACAAGTCGGATGCTTCCTTCCTGGCCTTTGTGTATCTTGCCTCCATCGCTGTTTTGTTGCTTTAGCACAATCTCCACCTTTTTTCAAACAAACCCTAATGTCATTTTAAAGAAATCGCTACTTTAAAAATATTTTACGCCCTTTCGCTGCTACTATTCGCAAGATCAAAACTATAATTACAACTTTTCGGAATTCGTCATAACTCACAACAACTCGACGTTTGTAACAAAAAGCTCCCGCCGTCCAGAGCATTGAAGTTTCAGCTCTGGGATGGTCGGGGGTTATTTTATGCTTTATAAGAAGTCATTTTTTGCGAAGAATTATAGACTTTTATATGGTAATCCCCTTTGACCAGGTTCAATCCTTAACACTACCAATGTAATATAATACATGGATAAACAAATGAGTCTGTCAGCCCTGGGCGATGAGCTTGCTCAAGTGCGTACTACGAGAAAAGAGTTTCTCGCAAAAATTGACCGCATCGTTCCGTAGGGAGAACGGATACAACTGATTCGTCCATGCTATTATAAGGGGGAGCGCGACAACAAGCTCTACGACCTGGAACGAATGCTTCGCATCTACCTGGTTCAGAATCTGTATAATCTTTCGGACATGGCGACTGTTTCTGAAGTGATCGACAGCCGCGCCTTTTCCGATTTCTGTGGTGTTGAATCCAGTAACCAGGTTCCGGATGGAGACATATTGGGGCGCTTTCGAAATCTGTTGATTGAAAACAATCTGCAGCAGCGTCTGTTCGCGCAGGTCGTGGCTCTTCTGACCGAACGCAACCTCATTCTCTAACAGGGGACGATTGGGGATTCTACTTTTATTGAGTCACCATCCCCAACCAGGAACAAGGAGAAAAAACGGGATCCGGATGCCCATTCTGCCAAGAAGGGTAGCACATGGTACTTTGGCTACAAGGCACATGTAGGCGTTGACCACGAGAGCGGGCTTGTGCACACGCTGGAAGTAACAGCTGTCAACGAGCATGACGTCTGCATGACGGCCAATCTTCTGACTGGCGAGGAGCAGGTCATCTATGGTGACAGCCACCCTTCCCAGAGCAAGCGCAATTCCACCGGTTCCAAGGCACAGATCAAGCGTAGGGAACATGAAAAGTCGCCCATTCGAGCCTAGGGCTTGTTTGAAAAAAGGTGGAGATTGTGCTAAAGCAACAAAACAGCGATGGAGGCAAGATACACAAAGGCCAGGAAGGAAGCATCCGACTTGTCATATCTGGTGGCGATTCTGCGAAACCACTTGATTT
>NZ_JANGBE010000075.1:0-1285 GCF_024462255.1 Flavonifractor sp. DFI.6.63
TCCTATATGGAGTAAGGCTCGACGTAGACTATGTCGTTGATAGGCCGGAGGTGGAAGCGCTGTAAGGCGTGCAGCTGACCGGTACTAATAAGCCGAGGGCTTGACCTTAACATGATGATATGCAGGTAGCTTGTCTCTCCGCTTCCATTCTACATTGTTCGGTTTTGAGGGTGCTGGCACCCTGATGATGGCGTATGCGCCTTTAGCTCAGTTGGTAGAGCAACTGACTCTTAATCAGTGGGTCCCGGGTTCGAATCCCTGAAGGCGCACCAAACGGCCCGTTGGTCAAGCGGCTAAGACGGCGGCCTCTCACGCCGCAAACGTGGGTTCGATTCCCGCACGGGTCACCATCATTTTTTCCTTGACAGCGTGTTAAGAATTGAATATAATAGCTTACTGTTGAGAAAGACGGTAAGGAGAGAAAAGTTCTCTGAAGTTTTCTTTGCTTACTTTCTTTTTCGAAAGAAAGTAAGTTGGTGCTGATTGCGGCGAGGGTCCACCCGTTCCCATCCCGAACACGGAAGTTAAGCTCGCCTGCGCCGAAGATACTTGCCTGGAGATGGGCTGGAAAAATAGGTAGCGCCAACATCAGAAGGTCTGGTCTGACCAGACCAGACCTTCTTCATATTCCTCAATAGCTCAGTTGGTAGAGCATGCGGCTGTTAACCGCAGGGTCGTTGGTTCGAGTCCAACTTGGGGAGCCAAACATGCGGCTTGCCGCCACGCCGTCGTGACGGCAAGCCATTTATTTTTCCGCTGGACGGTATGGGCCTTTAGCTCAGTTGGTTAGAGCAGCCGGCTCATAACCGGCCGGTCCACGGTTCGAGCCCGTGAAGGCCCACCACATAGGGGTATAGCTCAGCTGGTAGAGCATCGGTCTCCAAAACCGAGTGCCGAGGGTTCGAATCCTTCTGCCCCTGCCAGATAGCAAAACAGCCTCAGCTGTCTTTGATATAAATAGATGGCGCGGTAGTTCAGTTGGTTAGAACGCCGGCCTGTCACGCCGGAGGTCGAGGGTTCAAGTCCCTTCCGCGTCGCCATCTGCTGCTATAGCTCAGTCGGTAGAGCGCATCCTTGGTAAGGATGAGGTCCCCAGTTCAAATCTGGGTAGCAGCTCCACAAAAACCGCTCTTTTCAGTTGAAAAGGGCGGTTTTGCATTGGTAGTACCGCAGGCAACCCCCGGCTAAGCCGGGGGTAAAAAAGTAGCTTATAGCGAGGAGAAAAGTAGAAAAGAAAAAGGCTCCCTGTTAAAGTAAAAGTGGTTTGCCGACCACACAACTACGA
>NZ_JANGBE010000076.1:0-1112 GCF_024462255.1 Flavonifractor sp. DFI.6.63
CCGCCCCCAGTCAAGTAGACAGGTGAAAAAAGAAAAATTACGCCACGAGGGTCTGGTTCCTGTAAGCAAGGGGAGCCAGGCCCTTTAACTTAGCTTGAAGTCGCCTTGTATTGTAAAAGTCCATGTATTCGTCGATGGCTTTCTTCAATTCCTCAAAGGTATGAAATTGCCGGAGGTAGTACATTTCAGATTTGAGAATCCCCCAGAAGCCCTCCATAAGGCCGTTGTCGATGCAGCGGCCGGGCCGGGACATACTCTGCGTTGCATGGATACCGTCCAGCTTTGCTTTGAACTGCCGGTTGGTGTACTGATAGCCTCTGTCGCTGTGAAACAGAGGATGGGCGCCGGGGTTGGCGCTCACCGCCCTGTCAAAGGTGTCAAAGACAAGCTGATTGTTGTTGGATCGGCCCAGCGCATACGCAACGATGCTTTTGTCATGGAGATCAAGGATCGCGCTCAGGTATGCTTTCTTCCCGTTGTGAAGTTTGAATTCTGTGACATCTGTCAGCCATTTCTCATTGGGACTATTTGCCGAAAATTCTCTGTTCAATACGTTTTCCGCGGTAACACGCGGTTCTAATATGACATAGTGCTTCTTCTTTCGGCGTATCACGGCCTGCATATGTACACTTTTCATCAGGCGGTAAATCCGCTTGTGGTTGTAGTTCCTTTTGAGCCGGCTGTTCACATTCAGCGTCATACGGCGATAACCGTAGATGCCTTTTACTTCGCTGTACAAACGGATGACCTCTTCCAGCAAGCGGGTATTTTCTTTTTCTGAGGCGCTTTCTTCCCGGTGAAGCCATTTGTAGTAAGAACAGCGGGGAATCCCGGATAACGTGCATAACGATGCGATCTCATATCCTTTTTCCTGATGAAGCGTATGGATCGCCTCATAGACCTTCCCGCGGCGTGTGAGCCTGTTTACCGCCTCCCCTCGAGTTCGTTCAATTTTTTTAAGAAATCGTTCTCCATTTGAAGCCTTCTGTTTTCCGCTTCCAGCTTCCGCAGCTTTGCCGCAGCTTTTTCCTCCTCGTTGTATTCGGCAGGAGAGCGGCGTTTCCCCCGGCGGTCAAGCAACCCGGCTTCTCCCTGCTCCTGATATTTTTTGA
>NZ_JANGBE010000077.1:0-868 GCF_024462255.1 Flavonifractor sp. DFI.6.63
ACTCCCTTGTCCTAGTATGCCACAGCGGCCAGAACGGCATTCACGCCGTGCCGGCGCGCATACCGCTCTGACCACCATGGCTTTCGGTAATCAAGGGATTCAGGCCAGAATCCGCCCTGCTTTCCAGTGCCATTCTTGACTTTGTCGAAAAACGCTTACACAAAATTTTACATCCGGCCGTATTCCTCGGACCACCAGGTGTAGGCAAGACCCATCTGGCCTCCGCCCTGGGCCTTGTGGCGGCAAAGCATCGCTTCTCTACCTACTACATCAACTGCCACCAGCTCATTGAGCAGCTCAAAAAGGCTCATTTTGAGAACCGCCTGCCGGACAAGCTCAGGATCCTGGCCAAGTACAGGATGCTCATCATCGATGAAATCGGCTACCTCCCCATGGACATCCAGGGTGCAAACCTGTTCTTCCAACTCATTGCCAGACGGTATGAGAAAACGTCCACCGTTTTTACCTCCAACAAGACTTTCTCCCAGTGGAACGAGGTCTTTGCCGATGTCACCATCGCCTCCGCTATTTTAGATCGTGTCCTGCATCACTGCACTGTGATTAACATTAAGGGCGAGTCTTACCGCCTGAAGGAGCGCAAGGAATTTATGCGCCATAAACAGCAAATCGTAAACACTCTTTTTGAGCAAGGCAGCACCTAATTTTTGTTACCCCCCCCCCGCCGAAAAACTACAAAATTTCTTCGGCGTTTTCTTACAATTTCATATCGGCGTTGACACATGTCAACGCCGATTTAATATTGTAGTTTTTCGCCGGATAAAAAATGCAGGAAAACAGTGGTGAGGGAATGTAGAAAAATTAGGCTTGTCCCTGCTCAAAGAGGGTATTGACAATGTGCTGCTTCTGC
>NZ_JANGBE010000078.1:0-857 GCF_024462255.1 Flavonifractor sp. DFI.6.63
CGGGCCTATGCCGTCCGGGAGGCCCAGCGGGCGACCTATCGGGATTCCAATGCTTTTTCGGACTTCGTGTCCGGCCTGCGCTACCGGGGGAAAAACCCGGTTGGTCAGGCGGCCAATGTTGTGATGGAGGGCGTACTTCCATTCCGCAAGACCCCGGCAAACATCCTGATGCGCGGCGTGGAATACTCCCCGGCTGGGCTGGCGAAGGGCCTGAGCTACGATCTGGCAAAAGTACACTCCGGTGAAATGACTGCCGCACAGGCCATCGACAACATCTCGGCTGGCCTGACCGGTACCGGCCTTCTGGCTCTTGGCGCATGGCTTGCATCCATTGGGCTGGTATCCGGCGGCGGGAGCGGAGATGACGAGCAGGACGTGATGTCCGACCTGACCGGTGGGCAGGACTATGCGCTGACGGTCGGGGACCGGAATTTCACACTGGACTGGCTGGCACCCGAGGCGCTCCCGTTCTTTGTTGGCGTGGAGCTCTGGAACGCGATGACAGACCGCGGCGCGGACGGTGTCCAGTTCAAAGACGCGCTTTCCGCCATGGAGCGCATCACTGACCCCATGCTGGAGATGAGTATGCTCCAGGGCCTGCAGGACGCCATCGACAATGTGAGATACGCGGACGGCGGTACCTTGCCCAAAGTGGTGGCAAACGCTGCAGTCTCCTATCTGTCCCAGGGTGTGCCAACCCTCTTCGGGCAGCTTGAGCGCACATCGGAGTACAGGCGGGACACGACCTTCGTCGATCGGGCCTCCTGGATGCCAAACGATATGCAGTATACGCTCGGAAGGGTCATGAACAAGCTGCCGGGCGAGTTTCAGCAGATTCCGTATGTCGATGCCTGGGG
>NZ_JANGBE010000079.1:0-786 GCF_024462255.1 Flavonifractor sp. DFI.6.63
GTGTCCCTCAGGGACCAAATCTTCTATCGTCACCATGTGCAGCTTCAGTTGCATTCCCATCCCCCTCTCCGCTCTTTTTTCATTATATCATATTTCCAGTGATACGCGGGCTTTGTCAACAGCCCCACTTTGTCCAGAGCTGGGGACGGGGACTTGCCACGGGCTGCCTTGTCAACCTTAGACGGGCGGCCCGTGCGGGGCTCCGGCCCCTTTTCCGCTTTATCCGCCTGGGGAACAGCCTGCTCTTTTGGGGGACGGCCCCGGCGCTTTTTCGGCTGATCCGCCTCCAGCGCTTTTTCCTCCGGGATAGGAGCCTTTTTGCCATCCTTATCAGTAGCCGGAGCCTTTAATTTGTCTACGGCTCCATGCGCCGCTGCCCGTCGCTGGGACATAAGCTCGTTGATCTTGTCAAAATCAACCACTACTTCCCCAAGTGCAGAGCGGGCCGGATTGTCCTCCCCCATACCGGGAATAACAGACTGTTCCGCCTGGAGTGCCGGACCCGTACCAGGCGCGGCGGGCTCTTGCGTTTTCCCCAGCGCGTCGGTTTCCTGAACCGGGGGCTCCTGGATTGGCGGAGCCTCTTTCGCAGGAGCGTCACCGGGATGATCCGGGCCAGGGGGCTCCGGGCCAGTTTTGAGTTTGTCATCTGCCATTCACTAGGGCTTGTTTGAAAAATAAAAGTTGCACAATAAAGCAAGTTATGCGAAGCTAAGGGCATGAAACGATATGAATTAACAAAAGAACAATGGGAACGGATCAAACCGTTGCTGCCGCCGGAAGAAA
>NZ_JANGBE010000008.1:0-104773 GCF_024462255.1 Flavonifractor sp. DFI.6.63
CCCTTAAGGGGCAGCCCGTGAAAGAAATGCGGTCGGCAAACCTTTCGGGGCCCCTTAAGGGGCTTCGTCCGTATCATGCCCTTCTAGGGCTTACTCAAGCCTCCGGCTTTGCCGGAGGTTTTGACTCTCCCGTTTCCGAAAGGCGGAAGGGCCGCACGGCGCTTAAGCGCGCCGGTAGGTCCGGGTGATGTGCCGGAGCCGTTGGGCCACGTCGTCATTGAGCGCGGCCTGACGTACCCGCCAACTCCAGTTCTGGGGCCCGGAGGTGCCGGGCGCGTTCATACGCGCGTCCCCGCCCAGTCCCAGCAGGTCCTGCATGGGGGCGATGGCCAGGCGGCAGGGGGTCATCCAGGCCCCGCACACCGCGCCCCAGCCGAAGCCCTCGTCGGAGCGCAGGCGCAGGTAGTCGGAGGCAAAGGCCCGCTGCGCCGGACTGGCTTCGTCGAAAAGCCACTGCACGAAGGTAGGGGTATCGTGGGTGCCGGTGTAGGCCACGGCATTGACCGGACAGTTATGGGGCAGGTAAGCGCTCTCGCCTTCGGGGTCGAACGCATAGAGCAGGATCTTCATGCCGGGCAGGCCGCTTTCAGCGATGAAATCCCGGGCGGCATCGTCCAGGTCGCCCAGATCTTCCGCGATGAGCGACAGGCCTTCGATCGGCCGGAGCGCCTCCAGCAGAGCCGCGCCGGGGCCGGGCTCCCAGTGGCCGGTACGGGCGTCCTGCGAACCGGAGGGAATGGACCAGTAGGTGTGAAAGGCGCGGAAGTGGTCGATCCGCACCACGTCGTACAGACGGGCCATATGGGCGCAGCGGCGTTTCCACCAGGCAAATCCGGTGCGCCTGTGGTAGTCCCAGTCATACAGCGGATTGCCCCAGTGCTGGCCCAGTTCGGAGAACGCGTCGGGGGGCACCCCGGCTTCCGCGGAGAGCGTCAGATCCTCATCCAGCTGGAACAGGCGCGGCTCGCCCCACACCTCGGCGCTGTCCGGAGAGACGTAGATGGGCAGATCTCCGATGATGGATACGCTTTTTTGATGGGCATAGCTCCGCAGGGCCTCCCATTGCCGGAAGAAAAGCAGCTGCAAAAAGGCGTGGAACGCGGCGTCGTCCGCCAGCAGAGCGCGGCAGCGCTCCATGGCCTCCGGTTCCCGGCGGCGGACATCCCGGGGCCAGTCTTTCAGTTCCGCGCCGCCGAAGTGGTCCCGCAGAGCCATAAACAGGGCAAAATCAGGCAGCCAGCCGCACTCCTGCGTCAGAAAATCCTGAAGAGGGGCGGCATACCGCGTTCGGGCCCGGTCCCACGCCTTCCGCAGCAGGGGCGGGCGGCTGTCGTGGAGCCAGGCGTAGTCCGCCCGGTCGGGACTGCCGGGGTAGCGGGCGCACGCCAATTCCGCGCGGGTGAGCAGGCCCTCCTGCGCCAACGCCTCCAGGTCCAGAAACAGGGGATTGCCCGCGAAGGAAGAGGGAGACATATAGGGGGAATCCCCTCCCCCGGGGGGCACCAGGGGAAGGATCTGCCAGTAGCGCTGGCCGGCCTGGGCAAGAAAATCGATCAGGCGCCGTGCGGACTCGCCCAGAGTGCCGATGCCGTAAGGGCCCGGCAGGGCCGAGACCGGAAGCAGGATGCCGCTGGAACGCCGTTGCATGGGAAGACCTCCATTCGGTAAATAACATCTCCCACATTATAATGCCTACCAAACCAAGCCGCAAGCCATACCTGAGCGGATATGCGGAAAAATGGCCCGGGTGGGCGCCGGCGTCCCGGCCTGCGCGGAATATGTGCAGGGGGCGCATGGCGCTTTGCCATGCGCCCCCTGCCTGTGGAGCGTTACTGTCCCTGTTCGATGGTGTCGCGGATGGAGTCGAAAACGGCATCCTGCCCCTCGCACATGACCATGAGGACGGTACCGTCGTCCAGCGTCTCCAGCCGGGTGTTGACGGCGTTTTCGTACTCCACCTCCAGATACTGCCGGAAGCTCTCCTTCTGGTTTTCCACATAATCGTTCAAGGCCTCCAGCACATCGTCGTCCTTTCCGGCGGCGGGCAGGACGGCCGCAATGGCGTAAGCACGCACATTGACTGGAGAGACCGACAGGGCGTAGGAGGTCATATCCTCCTCGGACAGACCCAGCAGCAGAAAGATCAGGGATGCCTGCTCGTCGTCGGCGGAGGTGATGATCCCCATATAGTCGTTGGTTTCGGAATCCCGGGCGTTCTCAATGGCAGTCTTATAGAGCTGGGTGCGCGCTTGCGCGGTCAAAGGCTCTTTCTGGGCCGGACTTTTACAGCCGCCCAGGGCGCAGAGCAGCGTCAGGGCGGACAGCGTGAGGGCAAAGATGCGTCTCATGGCGTTAAATCTCCATTTCCTTGGTATTGAGCGCCTGCTGCGCGGCAGGCACGGGGGTAAGGGAAAGCGCGGCGTCCTGCACGTGGAGCAGGGCGGCGCAGCCCCGTGTCAGCGCTCCGCTGAGCAAAAGCTCGGCGCAGATATCCTCCACCTGGGTCCGGATGGCCCGGCGCAGGGGCCGGGCGCCGTAGTCCGGGTCGAAGCCGGAACGGGCCAGGGCGTCCACCGCCTCGTCGGTATAGCGCAGCTCCACCCCGAGGGCCTCCAGCCGCCGGGCCACCTGCTCCAGCAGCCGCCGGGCGATGGCGCGGATTTCCTCCCGGCCCAGCTGGGTAAAGACGATCGTCTCATCCAGACGGTTGAGAAATTCCGGACGGAAGACCTTTTTCAGATCCTCCAGCACCGCCGCGCGCAGCTCGGACTGGGGGCGGGTCTCGTCCCCGCGGCGCTCCTGAAGGGCAAAGCCCAGGCGGCTGCCCTTGGAGGTGATGCGCCCGGCGCCCACATTGGAGGTGAGCACGATGACGGTGTTGCGAAAGTCCGCCTTGCGCCCCTGGGCGTCGGTGGCCACGCCGTCCTCCATGATCTGGAGCAGGATCCCCCAGATGTCCGGGTGGGCCTTTTCGATCTCGTCGAAGAGCACCACGGAGTAGGGCCGCCTGCGGACCCGTTCGGTGAGCTGTCCGCCCTCCTCGTGTCCCACGTAGCCGGGGGGCGAGCCGATGAGCCGGGAGACCGTATGCTTTTCCATATACTCCGACATGTCAAAACGCAAAAGGGCTTCCTCGCTGCCGAAAAGCGCCTCGGCCAGGGCCTTGCACAGCTCGGTTTTGCCTACGCCGGTGGGGCCCAGAAAGAGGAAGCACCCGGTAGGCCGGCCCGGCTCCTTCAGGCCGACCCGGCCCCGGCGCACCGCCCGGGCAACGGCCCGGACGGCCTCCTCCTGCCCCACCAGGCGCTGGTGGAGCACTTCCTCCAGACGCAGCAGCCGCTGGCTCTCCGCCTCGGTGAGGGTGGTGACGGGCACGCCCGTCCAGCCGGACACCACCGCCGCCACATCCTCAGCGGTGACGCACCCGGCGTGCTGGCCGGAGCGCCATACGGTCTGCTGCGCCTCCAGCTCCCGGCGGAAGTCGCCCTCCGCGTCCCGCAGCATGGCGGCCTTCTCAAAATCCTGATTCCGGATGGCCTCCTCCTTCTCCCGGCGGGCGGCGGACACCTTCTCCTCCAGGGCGCGCAGGTCGGGCGGCGCGCCCAGCCGTTCCATCCGCACCCGGCTGGCCGCCTCATCGATCAGGTCGATGGCCTTGTCGGGCAGCCGCCGGTCGCAGATGTACCGGGTGGAGAGGGAGATGGCCGCGTCGATCGCCTCATTGGTGATGGTCAGCTTATGGTGGGCTTCGTACCGGTCCCGCAGACCGTGGAGAATGGCGCGTGTGGTGTCCGGATCGGGCTCCTGGATGGTCACGGGCTGGAAGCGCCGCTCCAGGGCGGCGTCCTTTTCGATATACCGGCGGTACTCGTCGGTGGTGGTGGCGCCCACCACCTGGATCTCGCCCCGGCCCAGGGCCGGTTTGATGATGTTGGCCGCGTCAATGGCGCCCTCGGCGGACCCCGCGCCCACGATGGTGTGCAGCTCGTCGATGAACAGGATGATATCCCCCAGACGGCGCACCTCAGTCAGAATGTTCTTCACCCGCTCCTCAAATTCGCCCCGGTATTTGGTGCCTGCCACCATGGCGGACAGGTCCAGGGACAAAAGCCGCTTCCGGCGCAGCTCGTCCGGGACCTCTCCGGCGACCAGCCGCCGGGCCAGCCCCTCCGCCACGGCGGTCTTGCCAACGCCGGGCTCTCCGATCAGGGCGGGGTTGTTCTTCTGCCGGCGGGAGAGGATCTGGATGACCCGGTCGATCTCCTTGTCCCGCCCGACCACCGGGTCCAGCAGCGCGCTGGCGGCCATGCGGGTCAGGTCCCGGCAGAACTGCTCCAGCAGCTTGCTTTCCCCGGCGTAATCCCGTTCCGAGCGGGGCTTTCCGCCGCTGCGGTACGGGGGCGGCGCCTCGCCGCCCATGGCCGCGGTCACATCGCCCAAAAGCCGGCGGGGCTCCAGCCCGGCTCCGCTCAGTACCCGCACCGCCACGCCGTCCCCTTCCCGGAGGATACCAAGCAGCAGGTGCTCCGTGCCTACATAGTGATGGCCCAGGCGGGCTGCCTCCGCCAGAGAGATTTCAATGATTTTTTTGCACCGGGGCGTGAGTCCCTGCGAGGGCAGCGCCCCAGGCGCGCCCACGCCCACCGTGCGCGCGATGGCGGCGCGCAGCGTCTCCGGCTCCAGTCCTGCGCTCTGGAGCACCCGGGCCGCCACGCCCCGCCCCTCCCGGGACAGGCCCAGCAGCAGATGCTCGCTGCCCACATAGCCGTGGCCCAGTTCGGCCGAACACTCCTGGGCCAGACGGAGCGCCGTCTGGGCCCGTTCGGTAAATCTGGTCTCGTTCAAGGGATCACCTCGCCTCTTTCTCAGCCAAAACAGGAACCTGTGCTTTCGTTTGACGGGCTTCATCTGCGCTCCCACGCCCCTTCTCTTTCGTGTTGCGGAGGTGCTCGGCACTGTGCGGCGCGCCCTCCAATGCCGGGGTCAGGCTCCCGGCGGCCTCCATTCGGAAGCGGTCCTGCTTACGTTCCATTCCGCAGCCTCCTTGTCCCCTATTTTTTCCCGCTGTATGAAAATATACCCGGCCTGACTGCAAATTAGCATTGCAATTTCAAAAAGTTGTGGTAAAATGGCTTTAGTTTTATGTAGGAGGTGTATCCCCATGGCCTATGTTATCAGCAGTGACTGCGTGAGCTGCGGCGCTTGCGAGGGCGCCTGCCCCGTGTCCGCTATCTCCCAGGGCGATGAGCACTACGAGATCGACGCCGGTACCTGCATCGATTGCGGCACCTGCGCCGATACCTGCCCCACCGGCGCGATCTCTCAGGGTTGAGCGGGTACTTAAGGTAAAAAAACAGCGGCGCGCCGTACGGTGCGCCGCTGTTTTTCCGGTTGCAAAGCAGGGGGAGAGCTGGTACAATAGAGGCCGGGCAATAGCCCTGTTATGTTCTGTCCGCGCGGTATGCGCCGCGCAATTTCTCGGAAAGTGGCGGTGAGCGTATGTCGGCAGAGATTTCCATCGGGGTCCTGTTTGTGGTAATGGGGCTGGTGTTCGTGCTGATCCCGCTGGAGCACCTGAAAAAGGCGTTCCCCCGGATGCGGTCCAGCTATACCACCAAGTTGGGCGGCGCCGCTCTTTTGATCGCGGGCCTGGGGCTGATCATCAGCCGCCTGACCGCGCTGTACGGATAAATGGAGACGAAGCATTGGCGCAGCGGCGAGGGCCGCTGGGCGCTGGAGGCTTGGGCCGTGCATACCGGCGGAGGGATCGCCGTGTACCTGGGCGGAGGCGAAACGCCCCATGTGGGCTGTAGCGTCCTGGCCGAACCGCGGGCCAGCCTGACCGGGGCGGGGCGGTCCTGTACGCTGAGTATGCTCAACCGGCTGGGGCATAAGGACGATCAGTTTGCTCAGGAGTTGGCCCGCCGTCTTTGCGTGGGGACGGGGGAGCCCGTCAGTGTCGCCGCCGGCGTCCATGTGGAAGGGGCCGGGGGGGAAGACCTGCTTCGTCTCCAGGAACAGTTTTATGCCCTTTGTGCGCAAATCGAGGCGGATTTTTCGTGAAATCCATCCGCGGTCCCGCTCAGACAGCCGGACAGGCGTAAGATCCCGTCCGACGGATTCTTGTTTTTAAGTCCATCGGAAAGCCGCACCGGCGCTGGCGTCCGGTATGGCTCAGACTGTCGAAAAACCCTCCTGGAGAAGGGCCTCGCAGAGTTGAGTCGTCCGCAGACGACGGAAGGAAAGGAAGCTCCGTCATTTTCGGCGACAGGTGCGTCGGAAATGACACCTCGCATGACGGACAGGGCGACTTTTCTGCAAGAATCGAGCCCTGTCCGTCATGCATTCCGCTGTCGGAAAAGGCCAAAGGCCTTTTTCGACAAGCTGAGCCGCACCGGCGCTGGCGTCCGGCACGGCTTTTTTCAAGTACCGAAGAGATGCCCCAAACGCCGGCGGAGCGGGACATATGAAAATGTTGGAGAAATTTGCCGCAGGAAGTTGACAAAATGTTCCAATAGTGGTATGTTTAAGTGGGCCGCGGCAGAGGATGCGGAGGCCCAGGCCGATCAGGAAAGCAGCAGAAACCCGTATTGAGGGGAGGCGCATGCGGCAGGCAGACAGTGTTCCGCAGCGATCCGATCGTGCGAAAAGGGGGATACGATATGCAAAAAAATGTCGCAAGCATGCTCAACGAACAAGTCAACAAGGAATTTTACTCCGCCTATCTGTATCTGAGCTTTGCAAACTATTTTGTTGAACAGGGGCTCAACGGCTTTGCAAACTGGTATCAGGTGCAGGCGCAGGAGGAGCGGGATCATGCCATGCTGTTTGTCAAGTACCTGCAGAACAATGATGAGCCGGTCGTGTACGAGGCCATTTCCAAGCCCGACGGCACATGGACGCAGAGCCTAGAGGTGCTCGAAGCGGGTCTGGCCCATGAAAAGTATGTGACAGGTTCCATCCACGAGATCTATCACGCCGCTGCGGAAGAGAAGGACTACCGCACGATCCAGTTTCTGGACTGGTTCGTCAAAGAGCAGGGCGAGGAAGAGACCAACGCTGCCGATCTGATCAAAAAAATGACGCTGTTTGGAAGCGATGCGAAGGGGCTCTATCTGCTCGATCAGGAATTGGCAACGCGGGTCTACGCGGCGCCTTCGCTCGTCCTGTAGTCAAAAGGGAATACGGCGCGGCCGCCTGCGCTTGAAAGGAAGGTTTTCCATGAAATTTTATGAATGCAGCCATTGCCATAACATCATCGCCTATGTCAAGAACTCCGGGGTACCTGTGATTTGCTGCGGCGAGCCCATGAAGGAGCTGGTCCCCAACACCACGGATGCCGCCAATGAAAAGCACGTCCCGGTGGTGAAGGTGGAGGGGACGAAGGTCACCGTTACGGTGGGTTCCGTGGAGCACCCCATGCTGGACGAGCACTACATCATGTGGATCGCGCTGGAGACCAAGCAGGGCAATCAGCGCAAAGAGCTGCGTCCGGGCGCCAGACCGGTTGCGGAGTTCAGGATCTGCGAGGACGACGAAGTGGTCGCCGCCTATGAATACTGCAATCTGCACGGCCTTTGGAAGGCGGAGGCGTAAAAAGCGGCGGTCCCGTTGGGCATTTTTGCAGGCCCGGCGGGTTCAGCCGTAAAACGCGCGCTTGTCCCCTGAGAGCCGAAAGCGATTCTTCTCGACTTCGAGCAGCCCCTCCCGCTGCATCTTTCCCAGTTCGTTGGAGAGCGCGCTCCGGTCCACGCTGAGGTAGTCGGCAAGCTGCTGGCGGTTAAACGGAATCGTAAAGTCGCGGCGGCCCTGGCGGACGGCCTGAAACGACAGATAAGACAGCAGCCGTCCGCGGATGGATTTGGAAGATGTATGAAAAATGCGGCGGGATAAATTGAGATTCTTTTGGGCCGAGATGGTCAGCAGATTGCGGATGAGCTTGCCGTGATGCTCGCAGGCATGCGGGCAGATGCGGAGCAGGCGGCTGACGTTCATAAAGAGGATATCGGAGGCTTCTGCTGCCACAACGCTGACCATCAGCGCCTCTCCGGAAACACAGGCGTAGGTCTCCGCAAAGACTTGGCCCGGGCCGATGCGGTCGAGAATGCTTTTGTTGCCCCAGAGGTCGTCGTTTTCGATCGATACGCTGCCCGAAAGCACCATTCCGAGCGATGTGACGCTATCACCGGCGTGATAGATCACATCGCTCTTTTGATAGTGTTTTTTCTCTGCCTGGAGGCATTCCAGTATGGACTGCACCTCCTGCGGCGTGGTCCCCCGGAACAAAAGGGTCTTTGATAAGAACAAAACGTCCATCTTTTTTCACTCCTGTTGTTAAAACAACATACTTGTCGCTGAGACTATATTATAGTAAGCCCAGAAAGTCAAGGCCCGAGCAACAGGTCGCAAGCGCGGCAGAAAAAAACGGTTCGAACGATCTGTTTTCTGGTTCAGATGCAAGGAGGAAATTAGATGGAAAACAAAATGTTCTGCTATCAGTGTCAGGAGACTGCGGGCTGTTCCGGATGCACGCAGTCCGGCGTGTGCGGCAAGAAGCCTGATGTAGCGGCTGCGCAGGATCTGCTGGTCTACGTGACCCGCGGCCTCTCGGCCGTTACCACCGCGCTGCGCGCCGCGGGAAAGCCGGTTGCCCCGGAGATCAATCATCTTGTCACGTTGAATCTGTTTACGACCATTACCAATGCAAATTTTGACAAGGAAGCGATCGTGGCCCGCATCCATATGACGCTGGACGCCAAGCGGGACCTTCTTTCCCAACTCGACGGCACCGGCACGCTTCCGGAGGCGGCTGTCTGGGACGGAGTGGAAGCTGATTTTATGGCCAGGGCCGCCGAAGTGGGCGTGCTGGCCACGGAACATGAGGACATCCGTTCCCTGCGGGAGCTCATTACGTACGGCCTGAAGGGCCTGTCCGCCTATTCCAAGCACGCCAATGCCCTGCTTCAGGAGGACGGCGAGGTGGACGCCTTCCTGCAGCGCGCGCTGGCCGCCACGCTGGACGACAGCCTTACGGTGGGCGAGCTGGTGGAACTGGCCCTGGAGACGGGGCGATACGGCGTGGCCGGCATGGCGCTGCTGGACCGGGCCAACACCGGGCGTTATGGCGCCCCTGAGATTACGCGGGTTTCGATCGGTGTGGGCAAAAACCCCGGCATTCTGGTCTCCGGGCACGACCTGCGGGACTTGGAGATGCTCTTGGAGCAGACGCAGGGGACCGGCGTGGATGTGTATACCCATTCTGAAATGCTGCCGGCCCACTACTATCCGGCCTTCAAGAAGTATGCCCACTTCGTGGGCAACTATGGCAATGCCTGGTGGAAGCAGAAGGAAGAATTCGAGTCCTTCAACGGCCCCATCCTGATGACCACCAACTGTATCGTTCCCCCGAAGGAGAGCTACCGGGAACGCCTGTACACCACCGGGGCGGCGGGCTATCCAGGCTGTAAGCATATCTCGGGCGGAATCGGGGAGGAGAAGGATTTTTCCGAGCTGATCGAACATGCCAAACGCTGTGCGCCGCCCATCGGGCTTGAAACCGGCGAGATCGTCGGCGGCTTTGCCCACAATCAGGTCCTGGCCCTGGCGGATCAGATCGTAGATGCCGTGAAGTCCGGCGCCATCCGGAAATTCGTAATCATGGCCGGCTGCGACGGCCGCGCCAAGAGCCGCAGTTACTACACCGATTTTGCCAAGGCGCTGCCCGGAGATGCCGTCATCCTCACCGCGGGCTGCGCCAAGTACAAATACAACAAACTGAATCTGGGCGACATCGGGGGGATCCCCCGGGTGCTGGACGCGGGGCAGTGCAACGATTCCTACTCGCTGGCGGTCATCGCGCTGAAGCTCAAGGAAGTATTCGGCCTGGAGGATATCAATGACCTGCCGATCGTCTATAATATCGCCTGGTATGAGCAAAAGGCGGTCATCGTACTGCTGGCCCTGCTGTATCTTGGCGTAAAGAAGATCCATCTTGGCCCCACGCTGCCTGCATTTCTCAGTCCGAATGTGACCCAGGTGCTGGTGGAGCGCTTCGGTATCGCCGGCATCGGCACGGTGGAAGACGACTTGAAGCAGTTTTTTGAATAACGACAGGGCCGTGGGATAATGTTGCCCCACGGCCCTCCGCCTGTCGAAAAGTTTTATACGATGGAAGAAAGACGTCTTCTTGCACAAAAAGAAGCCGGCGGCAGGGCTTGTGAGCCAGCTCCGCATCAAGAGGCGCCGGGTTCTACGCTCCCAATAGGCCGCTGGGATATTTCCTTGCTTTTTAGCGGCGCGAGATCCCGACGCGGTGACGCGGCGTCTTTTTGCCGCAGAGTTGATAAAGGGAGAGCTGCGCCGGGCAGATTCACTTTGCCGGAATAGTTCCATCACGCTCAGGTGGGGCGGTTAACGAAAATAAAACCAAAGCAAAAGGACATCCGTTCGGATGTCCTTTTGCTTTGGTGCGAGTGGTGATACAGAACTTTTTGAAAAAGCCAGTAATATCAACGATTTTCAAGGCGGACGAGTAGCAAATAACTTGTATATATCCCCTTTTCGGGCGACTGTTTTTAAGACAGTCGCCCTTTTTCTATACCTAAATTCAAGTGTTGTGATTAGGGTGTGAAAGCCTCTGTTTTTTCCTCTCTGACCGCCGCAAGCAGGCGGGCATGGATGTTTTCCTATGGATCACATCCGAGAGGCAAACCGGAGGCTTTTTTCATCGAAATCAACACTTTTCATTTTCAGAGGAAGGAGGTGCGAAGATGGCTGTATTCCGTATCGAAAAGACCAGGGATTACACGGTGATGTCCAACCACCACCTGCGGGACAGGTCGCTCTCGCTGAAAGCGAAGGGCCTTCTCTCCCTCATGCTCTCCTTGCCGGAGGAATGGGACTATACCACCAAGGGGCTGGCTCGGATCTGCAAAGATGGCGTTGACAGCATCTGCGCCGGGGTGCGGGAGCTGGAGGAACACGGCTATGTGATCCGCCAGCGGGTCCGCAACACAAACGGTCAGCTCGGCGCCATCGAGTACACGATCCTGGAGCAGCCCAGACCGCCGGAACCTAAACCGGGAAAACCTGAACGGGAAAATCCAGTCTTGGATAATCCAGAACAGGCTTACCCTGTCTTGGGAGACCCTGAACAGGAAAACCCCGCACAATTAAATACTAAAGAATCAAGTAAAGATAAATCAAAAAAAGATTTATCAAGTACGGAAGGATCAAATCCTATCCTATCAAGCCCCCAAACCCCCAGGGGCTCGGATAGGGCCGGACGGGATTTGATGCGGGAGCGAGAGAGCTATCGGGCATTGATCTTAGAGAACATCGAATATGACGTTCTCTCGCAGAACGTGCAGCTTGACAAGGACCGACTGGACGAGCTGGTGGAGCTTATGGTGGATACCGTCTGTTCCAACCGGGAGATGATCCGCGTGGCCGGGGACGACTACCCGGCAGAGGTCGTCCGATCGCGGTTCCTGAAGCTGAACGCCTCGCACATCGAGTATGTCCTTGACCGGATGCGGGAGAACACCACCTATGTCCGCAACATCAAGAAATATCTGCTGGCGGCGCTGTATAACGCCCCGGTCACGATGGATAGCTATTACACATCCCTTGTCAGCCACGACCTGTACGGCAGCGGAGATCGGAGGTGAACGCCTTGCAGGAAGAAATCACGCAGAAAACCCTTGCGCTATGTGTGGAGGCCAGCAAAATGACCGCACAGCTCTTGCAGCAGGCCATGAAGAAGGTGCTGGCAGACATGGAGAAGCACAAGAAAAATCCCCAGCTCCGGCACGGCAAGCAGACGCTCCGGCAGCTTATGAAACACAACACCGGCGTTTCCAACATCGAGATCACGAATCAGAACATCCGGGCCTTTTCTTCCACGGCGAAGAAGTACGGCCTGGATTTTGCTTTGAAGAAAGACACCTCCGGGGAGCATACCCGTTACCTGGTGTTCTTCAAGGGCCGGGATGCCGATGTCATTACGGCGGCCTTCCGGGAGTTTTCCGCTAAAAACCTGAGCCGCGAGAAAGCAACTTCCATCCGGCGCAAGCTGGAAAAGGCGCAGGATCAGTCCAAAACACAGCACAAGGAGCAGGAGCGCGGCGAAAAGGTCAAGACCAGAGAACGGAGCGTGGAGCGATGAAGGACAAACTCAAAAAATATCTTCTGCCAAACCTGCCGTATCTGTTCTTTGTGTATCTCTTTGATAAGCTCTGCCAGGCGGTGCGGCTGACGCCGGGGCTTGACGTCTCGGAAAAGCTGCTGCATATCGGGCAGGGCTTTCAGACCGCCTTTGCCAGCTCCGCGCCCAGCTTTCATGTGCTGGATATCTGCGTCGGCATCCTCGGCGCAGTCCTCGTCCGGCTGGCGGTGTATGTCAAGGGCAAGAACGCGAAGAAGTACCGCAAGGGTATCGAATACGGCTCTGCCCGCTGGAGTGCATAATTTTAAGTGTAAATGACACATACATGGACGCACAGGAGGTTATGCACATGACTGATTATAGTAAAATTACAGCCCTTTACTCCCGCCTTTCTGTGGGCGACGAGGACAGGGACGGCGGCGAGAGCAACAGCATACAGAACCAAAAAATATTTTTGGAGAACTATGCCAAAGGGCAGCACCTAACCAATATCCGGCACTACATTGACGATGACGAAAGCGGCAGGTTTTTTGACCGTTCCGCCTACTCCCGCATGATGGACGATGTGGAAAACGGGAAAATCGGTGTCTGCATTATGAAAGACCTTACCCGCTGGGGGCGTGACTATCTCCAAGTCGGCAACGCGATGGAGATATTCAGACGGAACAATGTGCGCTTTATCGCGGTCAACAACGGCATTGACAGCGAGAAGCCCGACACATTGGAGTTTGCGCCCTTTATCAATATCATGTCGGAGTGGTACGCAAAGGACATCAGCAAGAAAGTGAAAACAGGCATTAAGACCAAAGGCATGAGTGGAAAGCCGATTGTCACCGAAGCCCCTTACGGCTATGTCAAAGACCCGGACAACAAGGATTTCTGGATAATCGACGAGGAAGCCGCCGAGGTTGTCCGTTTGATTTTCCGTCTGTTTATCGGCGGGAAAAACCGCAACCAAATCGCCGTACATCTGACACAGGAGCAAATCCCAACCCCCACTTTCTACATGAAAGACCGCGGGCGGGGAACCTGTAAAAATAAGACGCTCAACGAGGATAACCGCTGCAAGTGGAACAAAGCCACCTTGACCAATATCCTCACACGGCAGGAGTATTGCGGCGATGTGGTCAACTTCAAGACTACAAAGCATTTCCGGGATAAACATAACCACTATGTAGACCGGAGCCAATGGCACATCACAGAAAATGTGCATGAGCCGATTATCAGCCGCAGTGATTTTGAAACCGTACAGCGGATTTTGGAAAACGCACCCGTCAAACGCCCCAACGGGGACGGGGAAATCCACCCTCTGTCCGGCTTGATTTTCTGTAAAGACTGCGGCGCAAAAATGCACATTCGTATAGATTATCGGAATGGCGGCAAGCGTCATGTTGCCTATTGCAGCGAGTACCACAAGGGAAAAGCCAAGAACCCCAAATGCCATTCCCCGCACATCATGGACGCGGACTTGCTCATGCAGACCGTCGCGGAAGTGCTGAAGAAAATCGAGGACTATTCTATCAGCAACCGGGCGGAGTTTGAAGCCTTAGTGAAAAAGAACCTTGCCATGCAGCAGACCGACCAGACCAAGAAGCAGCAGAAGCGTATTCCGCAAATCACGACGCGCCTTGAACAGATTGACAAGGTGCTGAACAAGCTCTATGAGGACAACGCCCTCGGCACGATCCCGCAAGACCGCTATGAGCAGATGTCGCAGAAGTATTCGGAAGAATACTACTCACTGAAAGCCGAGCTTGAACAGCTTAGGGAGCAGCTATCCGCTTATGAGAACGCGGGAGGACGGGCGCAGAAGTTTTTGAAGCTGACGGAACGCCATGCCGCCTTTACCGACCTTACCCCCGCCATTCTCAACGAGTTTATCAGCCGGATTGAAGTGCATGAGCGCGACCAGAAAAGGGCGAGATACGCAATTCAGCACATCAGCATATATTTCAACTATATCGGCAAGTTTGAGAACGAGGTGACGCAGCTTGCAGAGCCGACGGAGCAGGAAATCCGACAAATGCGGGAGGAAATCGAAGAAGCCAAAAAGGAAAAGAGCCGCGCCTATCATCGGCAGTATTCAAGGGAGTACCGGGCGCGAAACCTTGAAAAGCAGCGGGAGTATGACCGTATCAAGGCGCGGGAATACCGGGCAAGGAGAAAGGCGCAGGCTGCCGCCGCACAGTCCACACAGTAAAACAGAACAGCTGAAAAAGCTGCAAAACGGCTGGACAAACAAGCGCGACAAGTACGAGGAAGCCCACCGCGCCGAGCTGACCCTATGGAACGCAGCAAGCCGCTATCTCCATGCAAATCTGCCGAAAGGAACAAAGACCTTGCCTATTGCGGAATGGGAACAGGAATATGCTGACCTCAAAACACAGAGGGACAGCGATTATACCAAACTGAAAGAGACCCGCGCCGAGGTTGCCGAGCTTCAGAAGATACGCAAATGCGTGGATATTGCACTCCGCGCCGACCAACCGGAACAGACACAGAACCGCACCAAGCTGCACGAACAGGAGCGATAAAGAAAAGGACGGGCAAGCTGTTTTACTTGTCCGTCCTCTGTACTATTGGATGGATAAAAGGTAACTCATTTCTTTTTGAATTTTGTTACAATCTTATTTACCCATATATCTGCAATTATATCACCTATGGTTGCAAGGAAATCAACTATTAAATCAATCATAAGATCACCTCTTAAATCCAACTTGCTAACCCCATTATATTTGAAATCTGTGAACAATTCAACCACAGAAAGAGAGGTATTAACCATGTATTACACTCAAGAACAAATAGACCGCGCCAACCAAGCCGACCTTGTTTCTTTCCTGCAATCACAGGGCGAGCAGCTTACCCGCGCCGGACAGGAATACCGCTGGAAACGGCACGACAGCTTGACCGTCCGGGGAAACAAATGGTACAGGCACAGCCAGAGCAAAGGCGGCGGCCCCGTTGATTTTGTCATGGAGTTTTTCGGCAAGAGCTTTACCGAATCCGTGGAACTTCTCACA
Organism: Flavonifractor sp. DFI.6.63; assembly: GCF_024462255.1. Taxonomy (NCBI): domain Bacteria; kingdom Bacillati; phylum Bacillota; class Clostridia; order Eubacteriales; family Oscillospiraceae; genus Flavonifractor; species Flavonifractor sp. DFI.6.63. The sequence goes on from NZ_JANGBE010000008.1 coordinate 15,187, forward strand.
GGCGAAAAAGGAGCCGCCCCGCCGCCGGACAGACCAAGCCCCGCGTCCTTTTCTGACTTCCGACTGCCGCCCCGTAGCCCCGACAACCGAACAGCGAGGAACTACCTCACAGCCGCTCGCCGCATTGATGAAGATGTGACGGGCTTTTTCTTTTCTGCCGGGGATATTTACGAGGAAGCCGCCCGCCATAACGCCGTATTCGTAGGGCGGGACGAGGACGGAGTACCACGCTACGCCCACCAGCGCGGCACAGCCGGGAACTTCCGGCTTGATGTGAAAGGCAGCGACAAAGCCTTTAACTTCTGCTACCGGGGCGAGGGCGAAAGGCTTTTTGCCTTTGAAGCCCCGATAGATTTACTTTCTTTCCTCTGCCTGTTCAAAAAGGATTGGCAGAAGCAAAGCTACCTGTCATTGGGCGGCGTGGGAGAAAAAGCCCTGCTCCGCTTTCTCTCTGACCGTCCGAACATCAAGACCGTTTTTCTCTGCCTTGACAACGACAACGCCGGAAACGATGCTTGCAGCCGCCTTGCGGAGCTTGTGCCGGAGGGCTTGACCGTCCACCGCCTTGTGCCGCTTTACAAGGACTGGAACGAGGTACAGACGCGCCGGGGAGAAATCACAGACGGGAAATATCTCCGCGAAGCGGTCTATGGACTGAAAGAGCCGCCACAGGTGGAAACCGTCGAGATTATCCGCATGAGCGAGGTTGACACGCAAGCCGTTGAATGGCTATGGGAGCCGTATATTCCATTCGGCAAGGTTACAATCGTACAGGGCAACCCCGGCGAGGGCAAGACCACCTTTGCCTTGCGCCTTGCCGCCGCCTGCACCACCGGGAGGACGCTGCCGAACATGAAGCCCCTACCGCCTTTCAATGTGATTTATCAGACAGCGGAGGACGGTTTGGGCGATACGGTCAAGCCCCGGCTAATGGAAGCCGCCGCAGACCTTGACCGGGTACTTGTGATTGACGAAGCGAAGCAGGAACTATCCCTATCCGACGAGCGCATAGAGCGAGCTATCCGGCAGACCGGGGCGCGGCTGATTATCCTTGACCCCATACAGGCGTACATGGGAGAAAAAGCGGATATGAACCGCGCCAATGAAGTGCGCCCTATCTTTCGCCGCCTTGTCGAAGTTGCCGAGCGTACCGGGTGCGCCGTTATCCTTATCGGGCATTTGAACAAAGCGGCGGGCGGTCAATCAGCCTATCGCGGTTTAGGTTCTATCGACTTCCGGGCGGCGGCGCGGAGCGTCTTACTCATTGGGCGCGTGAAGCGCGAGCCGAATGTGCGCGTAGTCATTCACGACAAATCTTCCCTTGCGCCGGAGGGGAAGCCCGTAGCCTTTTGCCTTGACCCGGAAGCGGGCTTTGAATGGATAGGCGAATACGACATCACCGCCGACGAGCTGCTGTCCGGCGCGGGCGGCAACAACGCCACCAAAACCGAACAGGCTGAAAGGCTGATACTTGACCTGCTTGCAGACGGGAAAGAGCTTGCCAGCGAGGACATTGTAAAAGCCGCAGCCGAAGCCGGAATATCCGAAAGGACGGTACAGAACGCCAAGCGCAACATGGGCGGCATTTTAGACGCAAGGCGTGTCGGCGGTCAATGGTACAACTTCATCAAGAAGAAGCAGCCCCCCGAACCCGCAAGCTGAAAGTGCAAAGCGCAGACCCTTTGCACTTTGCACTTTCGCACTTTCACGATAATTTGCGTCAATAACTCAAAAAAGCACTTGACAAAACGCTTCATGGGGCACGGCGGCGGATATCGCACCCTACATAGACCCTGTTTCCGATTGGAACATCCCGCTGACCCGGACAGAAAGCCTCACCATGACCAGCCGCCCGAAGCAGCCAAAGTATGCGAGAAACAAAAATATTCTCGTCATCGGCGGCTCCGGCAGCGGCAAGACGCGGTTCTTTGTCAAACCGTCCATCATGCAGATGCACAGCTCCTATGTCATCACCGATCCAAAGGGGCAGCTTTTGACGGAAACAGGAAAAATGCTCCTGCACGGCGCACCGAAGCTGGACGAGAACGGAAAGCCGGTGCGGGACAGTCGCGGCAAGGTCATCTATGAGCCCTACCGTATCAAGGTCCTGAACACCATCAATTTTTCAAAAAGCATGAAATATAACCCGCTGGCCTATGTGCGCTCCGAGAAAGATTTCCTCAAACTGGTCAATGTCATCATTGCCAACACGAAGGGCGACGGCGAAAAATCCTCCGAAGATTTTTGGGTCAAAGCCGAGCGGCTTTTATACTGCGCCCTGATCGGCTACATCTGGTACGAGGCGGAGCCGGAGGAACGGAACTTCATCACGCTTCTGGACCTGCTGAACGCCTGCGAAGCCAGAGAGGACGACGAAACCTATAAAAGCCCCGTGGATATCCTCTTTGACGATCTGGCGAAAAAGCAGCCGGAGCACTTCGCTGTCAAGCAATATGTCAAATTCAAAATGGCGGCGGGCAAAACGCTCAAGAGCATTTTGGTGAGCTGCGGTGCCCGCCTCGCCCCCTTCGATATCAAGGAGCTGCGGGACATTATGACGGAGGACGAATTAGAGCTGGACACAATGGGCGACCAGAAAACGGCGTTGTTCCTCATTATGAGCGATACGGATACCACCTTCAATTTCGTCATAGCCATGCTGCAAAGCCAGCTTTTCAACTTGCTCTGCGACAAGGCAGACGATTTCTATAACGGGCGGCTGCCTGTTCATGTGCGGTGCCTTTTGGACGAATTTGCCAACATCGGCCAGATACCAAACTTTGATAAGTTGATCGCCACCATCCGAAGCCGTGAGATATCGGCTTCTATTATTTTGCAGTCGCAAAGCCAGTTAAAGACCATCTACAAGGACGCGGCAGATACCATTGTCGGCAACTGTGACAGCACCTTGTTTTTGGGAGGCAAGGAGAAAGGGACGCTGAAAGAGATTTCGGAGCTGCTGGGCAAGGAGACCATCGACAGCCTGAGCCAGTCCGAAAATCGCGGCGCGCAGACTTCTCACGGCCTCAGTTATCAGAAATTAGGAAAGGAGTTGATGACCCAGGACGAAATTGCAGTCATGGACGGCGGCAAGTGTATTTTGCAGCTTCGGGGTGTGCGCCCGTTTTTCAGCGACAAGTTTGATATCACGAAGCACCCCCGCTACCAATACCTGTCCGACGCCGACAAGAGAAACGTCTTTGACGTAGAACGGTACATGAAACGCAGACCGGCCATTGTGAAGCCGGACGAGCCTTTCGATATGTACGAATTGAACGCATCCAATCTGGAACCCGACAACAACAATTCTACAAAACGAAAGGAAACATGATTTATGGAGTTCTTCAACAGTGCTATTGACGTATTGCAGACTCTCGTGATTGCCCTGGGCGGCGGCCTGTGCGTATGGGGCGGCATCAACCTTCTGGAAGGTTACGGCCAGGACAACCCTGCGGCCAATGCTCATGTACGGTAAGGAAGCAAGCAACCGAAAACAAGAGATAGACCGCCAGCACTACACTATTCCGAACCAAAGACCAAAAGATAAGCATTGTGGGAAAATCTAAACTTTTGGATTTTCCTACAATGCCAACTACGGCGGAATCCCTCCCACTCCTTATATCTTTCTGTATACATTGAATTTGTATTTAGTAAAATGCAGACAACACCACGGATCGGCTTTTGGTTGGACAATTCCAACCAAACACCACAGCAGACAGCAGAAAACATTCTGAACGCTAGGAAGCCGGTATGATTGTTACATATAAGGGGAAGAAAAATTTCTTTTAGGTACTTGCTTTCCTAAAACTGATGTGATACAATGATTTAATCCAGAAAAGGAGTAAAAAATATGCGGCAAGGTATTCTTAAATAAAACTATAATCAAATAGTGGGAACAAAGGATTATGATAGCTCCTTTTGTAGGGGCTTAGTTTTTTGTACCCAATTTAAGAATACTTTTGCCTTATCAATTTTGACATATCCCCAAAAACAGCAATCACAAACAGGTGTATGCTGTATATGTGTATGTCCGCAACTTATAATCCCCAGTGGTAAAAGTATTTTACTGCTGGGGATTTTTATGCCCTTTGGGGCTGTAAAGGGAGGACAATCACATGAAAATAATCAATATTGGAATTCTTGCCCATGTAGACGCTGGAAAGACGACCTTGACGGAGAGCCTGCTATATGCCAGCGGAGCCATTTCAGAACCGGGGAGCGTCGAAAAAGGGACAACGAGGACGGACACCATGTTTTTGGAGCGGCAGCGTGGGATTACCATTCAAGCGGCAGTCACTTCCTTCCAGTGGCACAGATGTAAAGTTAACATTGTGGATACGCCCGGCCACATGGATTTTTTGGCGGAGGTGTACCGCTCTTTGGCTGTTTTAGATGGGGCCATCTTGGTGATCTCCGCTAAAGATGGCGTGCAGGCCCAGACCCGTATTCTGTTCCATGCCCTGCGGAAAATGAACATTCCCACCGTTATCTTTATCAACAAGATCGACCAGGCTGGCGTTGATTTGCAGAGCGTGGTTCAGTCTGTTCGGGATAAGCTCTCCGCCGATATTATCATCAAGCAGACGGTGTCGCTGTCCCCGGAAATAGTCCTGGAGGAAAATACCGACATAGAAGCATGGGATGCGGTCATCGAAAATAACGATGAATTATTGGAAAAGTATATCGCAGGAGAACCAATCAGCCGGGAAAAACTTGCGCGGGAGGAACAGCAGCGGGTTCAAGACGCCTCCCTGTTCCCAGTCTATCATGGCAGCGCCAAAAATGGCCTTGGCATTCAACCGTTGATGGATGCGGTGACAGGGCTGTTCCAACCGATTGGGGAACAGGGGGGCGCCGCCCTATGCGGCAGCGTTTTCAAGGTTGAGTACACCGATTGCGGCCAGCGGCGTGTCTATCTACGGTTATACAGCGGAACGCTGCGCCTGCGGGATACGGTGGCCCTGGCCGGGAGAGAAAAGCTGAAAATCACAGAGATGCGTATTCCATCCAAAGGGGAAATTGTTCGGACAGACACCGCTTATCAGGGTGAAATTGTTATCCTTCCCAGCGACAGCGTGAGGTTAAACGATGTATTAGGGGACCAAACCCGGCTCCCTCGTAAAAGGTGGCGCGAGGACCCCCTCCCCATGCTGCGGACGACGATTGCGCCGAAAACGGCAGCGCAAAGAGAACGGCTGCTGGACGCTCTTACGCAACTTGCGGATACTGACCCGCTTTTGCGTTGCGAAGTGGATTCCATCACCCATGAGATCATTCTTTCTTTTTTGGGCCGGGTGCAGTTGGAGGTTGTTTCCGCTTTGCTGTCGGAAAAATACAAGCTTGAAACAGTGGTAAAGGAACCCTCCGTCATTTATATGGAGCGGCCGCTCAAAGCAGCCAGCCACACCATCCATATCGAGGTGCCGCCCAACCCGTTTTGGGCATCCATAGGACTGTCTGTTACACCACTCTCGCTTGGCTCCGGTGTACAATACGAGAGCCGGGTTTCGCTGGGATACTTGAACCAGAGTTTTCAAAACGCTGTCAGGGATGGTATCCGTTACGGGCTGGAGCAGGGCTTGTTCGGCTGGAACGTAACGGACTGTAAGATTTGCTTTGAATACGGGCTTTATTACAGTCCGGTCAGCACGCCGGCGGACTTCCGCTCATTGGCCCCGATTGTATTGGAACAGGCATTGAAGGAATCGGGGACGCAGCTGCTGGAACCTTATCTCTCCTTCATCCTCTATGCGCCCCAGGAATACCTTTCCAGGGCTTATCATGATGCACCGAAATACTGTGCCACCATCGAAACGGCCCAGGTAAAAAAGGATGAAGTTGTCTTTACTGGCGAGATTCCCGCCCGCTGTATACAGGCATACCGTACTGATCTGGCCTTTTACACCAACGGGCGGAGCGTATGCCTTACAGAGCTGAAAGGATATCAGGCCGCTGTCGGTCAGCCGGTCATCCAGCCCCGCCGTCCAAACAGCCGCCTGGACAAGGTGCGCCATATGTTTCAGAAGGTAATGTAAAGATACATAATCGTCAAGACGGCAACAATCAGAAGTTATGGAGGGTAACAATGGAATATAGTAAGGAAGATTTAATGGAAGCAAAAAAGCAAATTTGGGGAGTGGGAGAGAACATGGGAACAGAGGAAAGTAAAAAAATCTGGGAGGAGAACGCACAATTTTGGGATAATGCAATGGGTGACGAATCTAATGAATTTCACAGAGAGGTAGTGCGTCCCAAAGTAACGGAACTTCTATCTCCTAATCCTGCGGATTACATTTTGGATATTGCGTGTGGCAATGGAAATTATTCTTCGTATCTTGCACAAAGAGGCGCTTCGGTTGTCGCTTTTGATTACAGCAAAAAAATGATAGAATTGGCTAAAAGACGGCAATCACAATATGCAAAACAAATTGAATTTTGTGTGGCGGATGCGACCGATAGAAAAAGTATATTAGAATTAAAAAGAAATCGAGCCTTTACGAAAGCAGTTTCTAATATGGCAATTATGGATATTACGGATATTGAACCACTTCTTATGGCTGTTTATGAACTGTTGCAGGAAAGCGGAATTTTTGTCTTTGCAACGCAACACCCTTGTTTTGTCACGTTGACTGAAAAATATATGACACCGCACAGTTACTATGATATAGCGATTGAAGGGCAACCGAAAGAGCAGATTTATTATCATCGTTCCATACAAGATATTTTTAACCTTTGTTTTAGAGCTGGATTTGTCATTGATGGATTTTATGAAGAATGTTTTAAAACCAACAAAGAAATTCCTATGGTAATGATAGTAAGGCTTAAGAAGGTAAAACGTGATAGCTTAAAATAAATTCAAGTTTGTCGGGTAAATAGCAAACCCAGCCGAGCCAGTCAACGGTCAAGATGAACGGCGCATATGCGCAGCCGTTGACAGCCCCGCCCGCCTTTGCTGGTAGGCAATCAAGGGGCGACAGCAAGAAGTGCCACCGCCCCGCACTATTATTCAGAAAGGGGAATTTCCATGACCGACCAGATAGCCTATCAAGAATATATCCAGCGCAGGTACAACGCCTTTTGCAAGACTGTTATCCGCTGTGCCGCCTTGGACAAGATTTTGAAGCTTAAACGGCAATGGGAACGGCAAGTTTCCCTTGACTATCTGATGAACGAGAAGTTTGTCCAGTTTGCCGCGTCGGAGCCGGACGAGGAATACCCATTTACCGTCCTGCTCTGCAACGCCGCCCTTGCCGACGCGATCTCTGTTTTGCCGGAGCAGACGCGGGAAGAAATCCTGCGCTATTACTTTCTGCGCCAGCCGCAGCGCGTGATCGGCGCGTGTATTGGCCGGTCACGCAGCACAGCGGGGCGGCATATCCAGCTTGCCTTGCAGCGGCTACGCGAAGAAATGGGGGTGAGCCGGTATGAGTAGACTTCTCCCCTATGAAACAATCCTCAAAGCCCGTGAGGGCGACCCAGAAGCCGTGAACGCTGTCCTGCTCCACTACGCCGGATATATCCGCTATTTCTCAAAAGTGAACGGGCAGGTCAACGCCGAGGTGGAGGACTATGTAAAGCAGCGGTTAATTGACTGTCAATTCAAGTTCCGGCTTGACGAACCACCGGACAAGTCATAAAAACTGAATACCAGCCGCCACCGACGCGGCCAGCGAAAGCAGTAAGTCTTGAAAAAGATTTACTGCTTTTTTTGTTGTCCGGCTCCGCTCCCGGCCATTTTGCCCCCTGCCGGTTGTAGTAGTAAGCGAGGAGGGAATTTTTCTGCCCTGGTGTTTGGCATTTGGAGCATTTACCCGTAGTAGAGGGCAAAGAGAAAGGATTTCTCCAACACCGGGTAGAAACCACTGCGTCCGGTGTCATTTTAGCGAAAGCGGGCAGGAATGCCCTTTACAGGATTAGTAGTAGCAGAAAAAGAGAAACAAACTTTTGTGGTTGCAGTTTTCCAAAAAAGTGGCGGACGGAAGTGAGAGAAAGTTTGCAGTCACGGAGAGCAAGTTTCTACCACGGTGCCAAAATCCGCAATTCTGCAGTTTTGCCCCTCGCGGGAAACTTGTTGGGGAGTGCCTTCCCCAAACCCTGCTCATGCGCCCTTACGGGCGAGAAAGGAGGTCACACCATGCGAAAGAAATACAACACGCCCCACCGCAGCCGCGTTGTGAAAACCCGGCTGTCCGAAGATGAGTATGCCGACTTCACAGCGCGGCTTGCGCCCTATGGTATCAGCCAGTCCGAATTTCTCCGGCAGGCGATACGGCGGGCGACCATACGCCCGGTTGTCCATGTGTCGTCGGTCAATGACGAGTTGCTTTCCGCTGTCGGGAAGCTGACAGCCGAGTACGGCAGGATCGGCGGCAACCTCAATCAGATTGCCCGGTATCTGAACGAATACGGCGTACCCTACAACACCCTTTCCGGCGAGGTACGCGCCGCCATATCCGACCTTGCCGTCCTCAAGTATGAAGTCCTCAAGAAAGTAGGTGACGCGGTTGGCAACACTCAAGCATATCAACTCTAAAAACGCCGACTACGGAGCCGCCGAGCAATATCTTCTCTTTGAGCATGACGAGTTTACCATGAAGCCCGTCCTTGATGAAACCGGCAGGCTTATCCCCCGCGAGGACTACCGGCTGTCCACGCTGAACTGCGACGGGGAGGATTTTGCCGTTGCGTGTATGCGGGCCAATCTCCGCTATCAGAAAAACCAGCGGCGGGAAGATGTGAAAAGCCACCACTACATCATCAGCTTTGACCCGCGGGACGGGCCGGACAACGGCCTGACCGTAGACCGGGCGCAGGCGTTGGGGGAACAATTCTGTAAAGAGCATTTTCCCGGCCACCAGGCCCTTGTCTGCACCCACCCGGACGGGCATAACCACAGCGGCAACATTCATGTGCATATCGTCATAAACAGCCTGCGGATTGAGGAAGTGCCGTTCCTGCCCTACATGGACAGGCCGGCCGATACGAAAGTCGGCTGCAAGCACCGATGTACCGACGCTGCCCTGCGCTACTTCAAATCCGAAGTCATGGAGATGTGCCACCGGGAGGGGCTTTATCAAATCGACCTCTTGAACGGCAGCAAGAACCGCGTCACCGACCGGGAGTATTGGGCGCAGAAAAAGGGACAGGCCGCGCTGGACAAGCAGAACGCCCCCATGATTGCCGATAGTATCACGCCCCGGCAGACCAAGTTTGAAACGAACAAGGAGAAGCTGCGGCAGACCCTACGGAAAGCCCTTGCCACCGCCGCCAGCTTTGACGAGTTTTCCTCTCTGTTGCTGCAGGAGGGTGTGACCGTCAAGGAGAGCCGGGGGCGGCTTTCCTACCTCACGCCGGACAGGACAAAGCCAATTACCGCCCGGAAGCTGGGCGACGATTTTGACCGCGCCGCTGTCTTTGCCGTTTTAGAGCAAAACGCCGCCAGAGCAGCCGAAGCGCCAGCCAGATCCCCCGATCCCCCACGCACCATAAAAGACCGCTTGCAGGTTGCCAGAGCCGAGATAGCCGCCCCGAAACAGGACGGAGTGCAGCGGCTTGTGGACATTGAGCAGAAAATGGCCGAGGGCAAAGGCCGGGGCTATGAACGCTGGGCGAAGATACACAATCTGAAGCAGGCCGCCAAAACGCTGTCCGTCTACCAGCAATACGGCTTTACTTCCCCGGAGCAGTTAGAAGCCGCCGTTGACACCGCCTATCAGAAAATGCGCCAGACCAGCGGCGAACTGAAAGCACTGGAAACGAAGCTGCAAGGGAAAAAGAAGTTGCAGCGGCAGGTGTTGGCCTACGCCCAGACCAAGGCCGCCCGCGACGGGCTGCGGGCACAGAAATCCGAGAAAGCCCGCGCCGCATACCGGCAGGCCCATGAGAGCGATTTTATCATAGCCGACGCAGCAGCCCGGTATTTCAAGGCGCATGGCATTACCAAGCTGCCCGCCCGGAAAGCGTTGCAGGCCGAGATCGAGCAGCTTATCTCCGAGAAAGACGGCCTGTATAACACCTATCACGAACAGAAACAGCGGTTCAAGGAGTTGCAGACCGTCAAGCGGAACATCGACCAGATTTTGCGCCGGGACGAGCCGCACCGCAGAAAGGAGCAGAGCCATGAGCGATAACCTGCCCCACATGGACTACCGCCAGCACCGGCGGGCGCGGCGGCTGGTACATGAGTGCTGTAACTACGATGAGGGGAACTGCCTGCTATTGGACGACGGGGAGCCTTGCGTGTGCGTCCAGAGCATTTCCTTTTCCCTCATGTGCCACTGGTTCCGTGTGGCTGTCCTGCCCCTTGACGGGGAGCTGGCCGCAGCCCTCTTGTGCCGGGGAAGCCGGAAACGGTGTGCCGTCTGCGGGGCGGCCTTTGTCCCCAAATCCAACCGGGGAAAATACTGCCCCGACTGCGCCGGGCGCATGAAGAAAATCAAAGCCGCCGAGAGAAAGCGGAAACAAAGGCAGAGATGTCACGCTTTAGAGCCTTTCAAACCCGCATAAATCAAGGCTTTTTTCGTGGGTGTCAAAGGGTACGCGATACATTTATCCTTTTCCCCCGGAAACGGCGTTTTAATGCGTGACAATACGCCAAAATCAACCCGAACACAGGGAGGTGATCCTATCGCTGATTATATCAGGGCAGACACGCGGCTGCCCGCCTATCTGCCGTATCCCCGTTTCCTGCTGAAAATGGAGATTTCACAGACCGCCAAGCTGCTGTATTCGCTGCTGTTAGACCGTTCCACCCTCTCCCAGAAAAACAAGTGGCTGGACGACGAGGGCAGGATTTATATTATCTATCCCATCGCGGAGATAGCAGAAATACTGGATAAAGGCAGCACCACCATCAAGGGGGCGCTTAATGAACTGGACACGGCGGGGCTGTTGGAACGGGAACGGGGCGGCTTCTCCGCACCGAACCGGCTTTATGTCAAAGTACCGCCAGTGCCACAGGTACAGTTTTCAGACCAACTGATGGCCGGAAGTCCGCCCCTCATAGAGCCGGAAAACCGTCCTACTGATGGTCAGAAAACCGACCTTATGATGGTCGGAAAACCGTCCCCTAACCAAACTACTATAAACAACCTTACAGAGAGCCAAACAAAGGGAGTGAGTGGGGGGCCGTCCGCGCCCTATGGCCGATATGGAAATATTTTTCTGTCACAGACCGAATACGACGAGTTGCAGGCAGAGTACCCTGACAGGCTGGAACGGTTCATCGAGGAAATGAGCCGCTACCTTGCCGCCAACGGGAAAAGCTACCAGAACTATGCCGCCGCCCTGCGGATATGGGCGGGGAACGACAAAAAGGAAGCCCCTAAAAAGGGCATACCAGACTACTCATGCAAGGAGGGCGAGAGTTTATGAAGAATGAAATCAACGCGGTTTTGGAGAATATGACGACCACCATCCCGGAGCCGGAGGACTACACCGGCGAGGACGGTTTACTGTACTGCGGCAAGTGCCGCAAGCCGAAAGAAGCCTATTTTGCGCCGGATAAGGCCGCTATCTTCGGGCGCGACCGCCACCCGGCAGAGTGCGACTGCCAGAGAACCGCCCGCGAGGAACGGGAAGCCGCCGAAAAGCGGCGCAGACACCTTGACACCGTGGAAGAACTGAAACGCCGGGGCTTTACCGACCCCACCATGCGGGACTGGACTTTCGAGAACGACAACGGCAGGAACCCGCAGACCGGGCTTGCCCGCCGGTATGTGGAGCATTGGGAAGATATGCGGACAGACAATATCGGCTGCCTGTTCTGGGGCGGCGTAGGCACCGGCAAAAGCTACCTTGCAGGCTGTATCGCAAACGCCCTCATGGAGAAAGAAATCCCCGTCCGCATGACGAACTTTGCTCTTATCCTCAATGACCTTGCCGCCAGCTTTGAGGGGCGCAACGAGTACATTTCCCGCCTTTGTCGTTATCCGCTGCTGATCCTTGACGACTTCGGCATGGAACGCGGGACGGAATACGGGCTGGAACAGGTGTTCAATGTGATTGACAGCCGTTACCGCAGCGGCAAGCCGCTGATCGTCACGACCAACCTTACGCTGGACGACCTGCACAACCCGGAGGACACCGCCCATTCCCGGATTTATGACCGCCTGCTTTCCATGTGCGTCCCGGTACGCTTTACCGGCGACAACTTCCGGCAGGAAACCGCCAAGCGGAAAATGGAGAGCATGAAGAAACTGATTACCGACTGAAAGGAGTATTGCCTATGGCAGATAACAAGCAGCACGACACCCGCACCACCCGCCGCCCTGACTGTGTGACGGAAATCCGCATGGGCAATTCCGTCCTTGTCGTGTCCGGCTATTTCAAGAAAGACACCACAACCACAGCCGCCGACAAAATGGCGCGGGTACTGGAAGCGGAAGCCGCTGCTACACAGGAGCCGACTTATCCGGCGTGAACCGGGGCATGGAAAAGCGGCCATGCCAGGGAGCATGACCGCTGGAACGAAAATCGGAAGTGCTTTAGCAATTCTTAATCTCATTCTCTATAAAATAATTTGCAATTTCAAAGGCTTTTATTCTTCTCTTTGCCAATGTGATTTGTGATTTATAACGCTCGGAATTATCCTTTGATTCAAATGTTTTTACTGTTTCTCTTAGCTTGTGCAGAGTTGAATCAATTTGCCTTTTGGCCGCGGTTAATTCATCTATTGTATACTTCATGTTTTCTCCTTTAACTTCTGATTTTTTTGTTAAATCAGAGTATACCACGGAGTTATGAACTTTTCTACTGCAAATATGGGACGACAACCCATACCATAAAAATCGGAAAATTGAAAAGCTGTAAAGAAGCAAATTTAACGCTTTTGCCGCTGTACAGCCCCCGCCGTTCCGTGGTACAATGAAACCACGGAATAGTGGGGCTGGCTGTCGGAAACGGAGGATTTTATGTTAAGACAAGCCACCCAAAACCTCATTACCGCCCTTTATCCGAGATTGTCCCACGAGGATGAATTGCAAGGCGAGAGTAATTCCATATCGAACCAAAAAAGGATACTCGAAACCTACGCAAAACAGAACGGCTTTACCAATCTGCGCTGGTACACCGACGACGGTTTTTCCGGCGCGAACTTCCAGCGGCCCGGATTTCAAGCCATGCTTGCGGACATTGAAGCCGGGAAAGTGGGTACGGTCATCGTCAAGGACATGAGCCGGTTAGGGCGAAACTACTTGCAGGTAGGGTTTTACACGGAAATGCTGTTCCCTCAAAAGGGTGTGCGTTTTATCGCTGTCAACGATAATGTGGACAGTGCCAGCGAGGGCATGGACAACGATTTTACCCCGCTGCGAAATCTGTTCAATGAATGGCTGGTGAGAGATACGAGCAAGAAAATCAAGGCAGTGAAAAAGTCAAAAGGCATGAGCGGCAAGCCTGTTACCAGCAAGCCGGTTTACGGCTATGTGATGGACGAGGACGAGAATTTTATTATAGACGAGGAAGCCGCCCCGGTGGTGCAGCAGATTTACCAGCTTTGCCTTGCCGGGAACGGCCCGACCAAGATTGCCCGTATGCTGACGGAGCAGCAAATCCCCACGCCGGGGACGCTGGAATATCAGCGGACAGGCAGCACCCGCCGTTATCACCCAGGCTATGAGTGCAAATGGGCGACCAACACCGTCGTTCATATCCTCGAAAACCGAGAGTACACCGGATGTCTGGTGAACTTCAAAACGGAAAAGCCTTCTTATAAGGTCAAGCACAGCATAGAGAACCCCGTCGAGAAGCAGGCCATTTTCGAGAACCACCATGAGCCGATCATCGACAAGGAAACATGGGAACGGGTGCAGGAGTTACGCAAACAGCGCAAACGCCCGAACCGCTACGATGAAGTGGGGCTGTTCTCCGGGATTTTGTTCTGCGCCGACTGCGGCCATGTGCTGTATCAGCAGCGGTATCAGAACAAAGACCGCAAACAGGACTGCTACATCTGCGGCAGCTACAAGAAGCGCACCCGCAACTGTACGGCGCACTTTATCCGCACCGATCTGTTGACCGCTGGTGTCCTGGCAAATCTCCGGCAAGTGACCGAATACGCAGCCAAGCATGAGAGCCGGTTTGTGAAACTACTTGTCCAGCAGAACGAGATCGGCGGCAAGCGAAAGACCGCCGCAGCCATCAAGCAGCTTGAACAGGCGCAGGAACGCATTTCTGAAATCAGCCGCATTATCAAGCGGCTGTATGAGGACAATGTAAACGGCAAAATCAGCGATGAGCGTTTCATGGAACTGTCGGCTGACTACGAAGCCGAGCAAGCGGAGCTGAAAAAGAGAGCCGCCGCCCTGCAAGCCGAACTGGACAAGTCACAGGCAGCTACCGTCAACGCCGAGAAATTTATGGGCATTGTCCGCAAGCACCTTGCCTTTGAAGAACTGACCCCCACTCTCTTGCGGGAAATGATCGAGAAAATTGTGGTGCATGAGTGCAGCTATGATGAGAACGGCACCCGCAGGCAGGACATTGAGATTTATTACAGCTTTGTCGGCAAGATTGACTTGCCCGAATAACCGCCCGACCTATCCGACACAATGGCCAAGTGTCGGATAGGAACGGCAAAATTTTTTGCACTTCTATTGCTTCTTTATCACACATAAGCAAAAAGCCAGGGTGTCAAGCAGCTCGTCGCGGGCGGCGGCGTGGCGCTGATCGGCGTGACCCTGATCCCCCTGCTGTCCGGTCTGCTGGGCTGAGTCCTATCAAAATCTCAGAGGCGGCTCCCGTTTCACGGCGGGAGCCCCCGAAAGGAGGTGTGACCACCCGTGATAATCGACACAATCCAGGAATGGTTCAAGGAGGTGCTGATCGACGGCATCATCTCAAACCTTTCCGGGACCTTTGATACCGTGAATACGAAGGTGGCCGAGATCGCAGGCGAGGTCGGCATGACGCCCTCCGGCTGGAACGGCGGTATCTTCAACATGATCCGCAGCCTGTCCGAAACGGTCATTGTCCCCATCGCCGGCATCATCCTCACCTTCGTCATGTGCTATGAGCTGATCCAGTTGATCGTCGAGAAAAATAATCTCCATGATTTTGACACCTGGCTTTTCTGGAAGTGGATTTTCAAGACCTTCTGCGCGGTGCTGATCGTCACGAACACCTGGAATATCGTTATGGCGGTGTTCGACGTGGCGCAGAGCGTGGTCGATCAGAGCGCAGGCGTCATCATTTCCGATGCTGGGATCGACATTTCCGGCGTCGTGGGTGATCTGGAAACAACGCTGGCGGACTGGAGCATCGGTTCTCTGCTGGGCCTGTGGTTTCAAAGCGTCTTTGTGGGCCTCTGCTCCCATATCCTCACCATTGCCATCTTCCTTGTGATCTACGGAAGAATGATCGAGGTGTACTTGACCGTGTCCGTGGGGCCGATTCCATTTGCCACGATGGTCAACCGGGAATGGGGCCATACGGGGCAGAACTACTTGAAGTCCCTGCTGGCGCTGGGCTTTCAGGCGTTTCTTATCATGGTCTGCGTCGGCATCTATGCGGTGCTGGTGCAGAATATCGCCGTGGGGGATGATATCACCGTGGCAATCTGGGAGTGCATGGGCTACACGGTGCTGCTGTGCTACACCCTGTTCAAGACCGGCAGCCTTGCAAAAAGCCTGTTCGGAGCGCATTAAAGGAGGTATCAATTTTGGCATACGTAACGGTTCCAAAGGACCTGACAAAAATCAAAAGCAAGATGCTGTTCGGCTTGACGAAGCGGCAGCTTGTGTGTTTCGGATCGGCGGTGCTTGTGGGAGTGCCGCTTTTCTTTTTGAGCAAGAGCAGCATGGGTACGACCTCGGCGGCGCTGTGCATGATCCTTGTCATGCTCCCGTTCTTCCTGTTTGCCCTCTATGAGAAAAACGGGCAAACACTGGAAGTGATCCTGGGGCACCTGATCCAATGCAAATTCATCCGTCCGAAGCAGCGCATCTATCAGACCAACAACGCCTATTCCGCCCTGGTGCGGCAGGCAAAACTGGAAAAGGAGGTACGGGCGATTGCTGAAAAGAGCGGCAAAACCGGAAAACGCACAGCCCGCCGCAAAGCGTAAGCTCACGCGGGTGGAGCGAAGACAAATCGAAGCCATCATCCGGCAGGCAAAAGGCGACGGCAAACCCCATACCGTGCAGGACAGCATCCCATTTCGGAATCTGTACCCGGACGGTCTGTGCAGGCTGGACGACCGGCTTTTCTCCAAGACCATAGCCTATGAGGACGTCAACTACCGTCTGGCAGGGCCGGACGACCAGCGGGATATCTTTGAACGCCTCTGCGATTTCTATAACGGCTATGATCCCTCCATCGGCGTGCAAATGACCCTGAGCAGCCGCCATGAGGACAAGAACGGAAACCTGTTCGGCATGGATGCCCAGGGCGACGCGCTGGACGATATGCGCATGGAGGCCTCCGGCATCCTGCAAATGCAGTATGAGCGCGGCAACAATGGCTTCGTGAAAAGCAAGTATGTCACGCTGACCATCGAGGCGGAAAATCTTCCGGCGGCGCGGGCAAGGTTTTCCCGGATCGAGGCAGACACCCTGAACCGCTTCAAGGTCATGGGCGCGGGCGCAAGGGTGCTGGACGGCAAAGAGCGGCTGGCGCTGCTGCATGGCCTTCTCCATCCGGAGGGCGGACAGTTTGCCTTTGAATGGGACTGGCTCTCGGCAAGCGGCCTGTCCGTCAAGGACTTCATCTCACCGTCCTCCTTCGAGTTTGGCGAGACGCGGCGTTTCCGCATAGGTGAAATGTATGGTGCGGTGTCCTTCTTGCAGATATTAGCCCCGGAGATCCAGGACCGTATCCTCACGGATTTCATGGATGTGGAGGGAAACCTTCTCGTCACCATGCACATCCGCGGCATCAACCAGAACGAGGCAATCAAGATGGTCAAGCGCAAGATTACCGATCTGGACGCCATGAAGATTCAGGAGCAGAAGAAGGCTGCACGCAGCGGCTACGATCTGGACATTCTCCCCTCCGACCTCTCCACCTACGGCGGCGCGGCGAAAAATCTCCTGCAGGATTTACAGAGCCGCAACGAGCGAATGTTCAATATGACCTTCCTCATGCTGCATCTAGCGCCCACGAAGCAAAAGCTGGAGATCGCCGTTTCGCAGTCGGCCAGCGTCGCCCAGACCCATAACTGTATCCTAACCCGGCTGGACTTCCAGCAGGAGGACGGGCTTATGTCCTCGCTGCCGCTGGGCCTCAGCCGTATCAAGATCGAACGGAGCCTCACCACATCGGCGCTGGCGGTATTTATCCCCTTCGTCACCCAGGAACTTTTTATGGGCGGCAATGCCATGTATTACGGCCTCAACGCTCTTTCCAACAACATGATCCTGCTGGACCGCAAGCAGTCCCGTTGTCCCAACGGTCTTGTGTTCGGCACGCCGGGCAGCGGCAAGTCCATGAGCTGCAAGCGGGAGATCACCTATGTCATGCTGACCACAAAGGATAATGTCATCATCTGTGACCCAGAGGATGAATATTCTCCGCTGGTGAACCGGCTGGGCGGCCAGGTGATCCGGCTCTCTCCCAACAGCCGCGACTATGTAAATCCGCTGGATATCAACCTCAATTACAGCGAGGAAGAAAACCCGCTGGCGCTGAAAAGCGATTTCGTGCTGTCTTTCTGCGAGCTTATCATGGGCAGCAAGACAGGGCTGGAGGCTATCGAGAAAACCGTCATTGACCGGGCCGTGCAGAAGATCTATCAGCCGTACTTCGCAGATCCCCGGCCGGAGAATATGCCGATCCTCTCCGACCTCATGGCCGCCCTCACCGCCCAGCATATCCCGGAGGCGGACCGCGTGGCCCAGGCGCTTGACCTGTATGTGAACGGCTCACTCAACTTCTTCAACCACCGTACCACCGTGGATATCCGCAACCGCCTTGTCTGCTTCGACATCAAGGGGCTTGGCAAGAACCTGAAAAAGCCGGGGATGCTCATTGTCCAGGACGCGGTGTGGAACACCGTCACGGTGAACCGCTCCATTGGGCGGGCCACCTGGTATTTCGTGGACGAGTTCCATTTGCTCTTGAAGGAGGAACAGACAGCGGCGTACAGCGCCGAGATCTGGAAGCGTTTCAGAAAGTGGGGCGGCGTCCCCACCGGGGCAACGCAGAACCCGAAGGACCTGCTGCACAGCCCGGAGATCGAGAACATTCTGGAAAACAGCGATTTTATCTATTTGCTGAACCTCTCCGCGGGCGACCGCAAGCTGATGACGGAGCGGCTGAACATCTCCGCCGAACAGCTTGCCTATGTGACCAACGCGGACCCCGGCAGCGGCCTTCTGTTCTTCCAAAATGTGATCCTGCCCTTCAAGGACGAGTTCCCGAAGGATACGGAGCTGTACCGGCTTCTCACGACAAAGCCCAGTGAGGTTTCCCACGATGGGGAAAGCGGATAAGGAAAGGATGGGACAAGACCATGAAATATGTCATCGAAAGCAAGACCTATGAAAAGCACATCAACGACGAGGTGCATCTGTACGGCCTGCTCCACCAGCTTGCGTTCCTCGCCGAAAAGGCGAAGGACGAGAAGGATCTGGAAAATCTGGTCGAGACGGCAAAGCGCTACGGCGAGATCGCGGAGGAAAAGTTCGCCGCCTGGCGTATCCCCGGCCGCTATCTGGTGTTTGGGGACAGGAAGGACCTTGCGGAGCTGAAAGCGGCGGAGCTCACGCCCTTGACCGCCGTGCTGAAAGAGCACGACGCAAAAATCAGGGAAAAGCAGCGCGCCGCCACCGCCCACGATCCCGCCTACATCATCTCCGGCGGCGCCTTCCGTATGCTGGTGGGCGATCTCTTTGACCTGCTGGCACAGTACAGCTTTCTCCGCAACCGTGTTGTAGAAGTGAAAACGGAGCGGCAGCTTGCGCGGCTGCAGAAGAATCTCTCCGGCGAGAATCCGAGCATTCGAAGAATGTACCGCAGGTGGGGCATCACGGACAGCACAGGCATCACGGGCTTCGATATACTGGAAAGCGCCATTCGCAGGACGCACCTGACGCCCTATGATCCGGACGGCAGCGAGGACGACTATGACTGAGCTGGTCCACGTGTGTTTACCGATTCAGGGAGAGAGTTCAACGAAGCATATAGCTGGATAAGCCACTTGTTATTAATCAAAAGGTGCCCTGCGACGCAAAAGCGCAAAAGAGTTGTCTAATACTAATAAACGCGCAAAATAATTTGTTGAAAATATTGTAAATATAATATATAATCACTAATAGAAGGGAGGAACAAGTAGATGTTTATTTTTTGGGACAACTCAAACATTCACTATTCTGGGCTAGAATCCGTATATCCAATTTTTGAGCCGGGAAAACCACGAGAAATCTATCGAACATATTTTAAAAATTTGTTTGAATTGGTTCGCAATGGTCGAGTTATTGATGGGGCATACGCAGCAGGAAGTGTACCACCTCCTTCGGATGAATTATGGGGGTATTTGCAAAACCTCGGAATTGATATGACCCTCTTGGATAAAACAGCGGCCGGTAAAGAGCAAGATAGCGTGGATATGTCACTACAAACAAATATGTTCCGTGTCGCACTGGACAACAAGCCCAATACAATGGCGTTATTGACCGGAGATGGATCAGGCGGCGCTCTCGGCAAAGGTTTTTTGGCTGATTTGCAGCGTATTCATAGATTAGGTTGGAATATAGAAGTATATGCTTGGGAAACGACCTGTAACCGATATCTAAAAAAGTTTGCCGAGGAAAATGGCATATTTGTTCCGTTGGAAAAGTATTATTTTTCTATTACTTTCCTTAAAGGGGAGAGAGTTGTCAGTCCTCTATGAGATAACATAACTCCATACTTTATAAGAGAACCCCTGCTTCAAAGATGAAGTAGGGGTTTTCTTATGCCAAAAATCAGGAGGTGAATACAAAATAGCAAACCAACTGACCCATGTGAGCCTGTTCTCCGGCATTGGCGGGCTTGATCTGGCGGCGGAGGCGGCGGGCTTCCGCACCGTCTGTCAATGCGAGTGGGCAGACTATCCCTATTCCGTTCTGGAAAAGCACTGGCCGGATGTGCCGAGATTCCGGGATATCACGACTTTTACAAAGGAGGCGTTTTTTGAAAAAACAGGACTTGAAACCGTTACCGCCCTCTCAGGCGGATTTCCCTGCCAGCCCTTCTCCACCGCGGGGCAGCGAAGGGGCTTTGCGGATGAACGCTACCTGTGGCCGGAAATGTGCCGCGTTATTACCGAGCTGCGGCCCCGTTGGGTGCTTGGGGAAAATGTTGCTGGCTTCATCAATATGGGGCTCGACAAAACGATCTTTGACCTGGCAAAAGCGGGATACGCTGTTCTCCCATTCGTATTTCCGGCTTGCGGCGTCGGCGCATGGCATGAGCGCCAGCGAACTTTTATCGTCGCGGCTGATGTTTCCCACGCCCCTTGCCTCCGACAAGAACACCTGCAGGGACGCGGCCAACCTGGATGTGTACCTCTCCGACAACGGAATATTCCGCAAGGTGAACAAAAGCGGCGCAATCTGGAGCCTGAGCCTGTCGGCGGCGGTATTCTATCTGACCCCGGCAGCGTCGGAGGGCTACCGCTCCACGCTGAAACCGGCGGCGTTTCGCAACAGCGCCCCGTCTGCCAACCTGTCGGCGCAGGTGATCCGGCAGGAGCAGCCGCTATCCGAGACGGCGGCGCTGAACCCGGACTGGGTGGAATGGCTCATGGGCTTCCCCCGGAAATGGACGGACGTATCCTCTGGGCCGCCGAGCCGGATGGCGTCCCCCGTATCACCGAAAACACCGCGGACCGCGCCCTACGGCTGAAAACCCTGGGCAACGCGGTCTGCCCGCCCCAGGCATATCCCATTTTCAAGTATATCTCCATGATCGAGACGGGCGAGTGTGTGAGCATTTGTCCCTACGGAAAGGCAGGTGGTGACGCATGAAGGAATGGAAGGCCTCCGAGAAGGAGGCGCAGAAGATGACCCGCGACGGAGCCATTTCCGTCAACATGGTCACAGGCGAGGCGAGCCATGTTTCAGACCGTGCGCCGGAGCAGGACTATTCCCCCTCCGGCGATTCCACGGCGCTGACAAGGACTGCCCTCCACCATCTGGACGACCGGCGCGTCCGGAAGTCTCAGAAGAAAAAGCGGCGGAACCGCCGCAAAGCCTACCGGGAGGGTACGGCGGCAAATAGCCGTCCATCCTCCTGTTTGCAGTTTTCAGACGAGGAATGCGCCGCGCCGGAGCTGCAACAGGCGATCCGCAAGTCCGACAAGGCGGCGGATAAGCTGGACGCGGCAAGGGCCGCCATCCCCAAAAAGCGCATTCTGGGCACGGAGCGTGTCTTTGACGAGGCTTCCGGCGCCGGGCGTACAAGGCTGGTATTCCATGAGACGGATAAGCCGGCTTCGATCCGGCAGCCGGGGTCGAACCCGCTGACGCGGCCTTTGCAGGAGGTCGCCCACGCCGCCCACGCCAAGGTGCGGGAGGTGGAGCAGGAGAACTCCGGCGTGGCGGCGGGCCATCTCACCGAGCGCGGCATGGAAAAAGCCGTGGGCTATGGGAACCGTAAGCTGCAAAACTGGCGGGCGGAGCGGCAGGTGAAGCCCTGGCGGGACGCGGCAAAGGCGGAGCAGGCGGCGGTCAGGGCCAACGCGGAGGCACTTTACCAAAAGGCGCTCCATGATAACCCCCATCTTGCGTCCGGCAGCCCCATCTCCCGCATCTGGCAGAAGAAGCGGATGCAGCGGCAGTACGCGGCGGCCTACCGGGCGTCGCGCGGCGCGGAGGGTGCAAAGGCGGCGGCACAGACGGCAGCCAGGAGCGCAAAGAAAGGCGCGGAGGCGGCGAAGAAGGCCGGCGAGTTCATAGCCCGGCACAAGAAGGTGTTCCTTATCATCGGCGGGGTCGGCCTTGTGCTGGTGCTGCTGTTGGGCCTGTTGCAATCCTGCTCCTCCATGTTCGGCGGAGGCGTGTCCAACATCGTTGCGTCCTCTTATCTCTCCGAGGATGCTGACCTGCTGGCGGCGGAGGCCGCCTACTGCGCCAAGGAGGACGAGCTGCGGCGATATCTGGATACCTATGAGCAGACCCACGACTATGACGAGTATCACTACGATCTGGACGAGATCGAGCACGATCCCTATGTGCTGCTGTCCATTCTGTCGGCGCTCCATGAGGGCACCTTCACCATAGACCAGGTGCAGGGCGACCTTCAAATGCTGTTCGACAAGCAATACATCCTCACCGAGACGGTCACCACGGAAACCCGCTACCGCACAGAGACGAGAACGGACAGAGAGGGCAACGAGTATGAGGTGGAAGTCCCGTACACGTATTACATCTGCACCGTGGAGCTTGAAAACTTCGATCTGAGCCATGTTCCCGTTTACATCATGGATACGGAGACGCTTTCCATGTATGCCGTGTATATGTCCACGCTGGGGAACCGATCCGACCTGTTCCCGTCCTCCTGGTATGTGGACAAGTATATCACGACCCCGCCGGAGGACTATGAAATCCCTGCGGAATACCTCTCCGATGAACGCTTTGCGGCGCTTATTACGGAGGCGGAAAAATACCTGGGATATCCCTACGTCTGGGGCGGCAGCAGCCCATCCACCTCCTTTGATTGCAGCGGCTTTGTGAGCTATGTTCTGACCAACAGCGGTCTATGCAATATCGGGCGGCTGGGAGCCCAAGGCCTATACAACATTTCCACACGGGTATCTGATCCGCAGCCGGGCGACCTGGTATTTTTCGTTGGGACCTACGATACCGCGGGCATCTCCCATGTCGGCTTCTATGTGGGGCTGGACGATGCGGGCAACCCCATGTTTCTGCACTGCGGCGACCCAATCCAGTACGCAAGGCTCAATACAAGCTACTGGCAGCAGCACTTTTACGCCTACGGCAGACCGCCGTATGATTGATGGAGGTGAGTATATCAATATTGTTTCCTATGGCGGCGGTGCGAACAGCACCGCCCTTCTTGTTGGACTGCATCAGCACCGTATCCCTGTTGACCTGATCCTGTTTGCGGATACGGGCGGTGAGCATCCCCATACCTACGCCTATCTGGATATCATGGATCGCTGGCTGGAGGAACACGGTATGCCGAAGATCACACGGGTCTATAAGACCACGAAGGACGGCAGGAGGCTGACCTTGGAGGATGAATGTCTGAAAAGCGGCACGCTGCCCTCTATCGCCTACGGCTTCAAGCGGTGTTCTCTGAAACACAAGATCGGGCCGCAGGAAAAGTTCTGCAACAACTATCCTCCATGCCGCAAGGTCTGGGTCAGCGGGAAAAAGGTGGTCAAGTTCATCGGCTATGACGCTGGCGAGCACTACCGCAGCGACAAGGTCCTTCTGCGTGATCTGGCAGACCCGAAGTACAGCAAGTGGTATCCCCTGATGGAATGGGGCTGGGACCGGGAGGCGTGTATCCGGGCAATCGAGGCGGCTGGCCTGCCGCAGCCTGGAAAGTCCTCCTGTTTTTTCTGCCCCAGTATGCGGGCGGAGGAGATCATCGACCTGCGGGAGCATTACCCGGATTTGTTCCGGCGTGCGCTGGCATTGGAGGATAACGCACGGGCCAACCTGAAAACCGTTCAGGGGCTTGGACGCAACTATTCATGGAGAGAACGATTTGGAAAGGAGTTTATTTGACTATGGCAACTACTGAGAAGATCCGTCGTGATATTGAGAAGGTCCGGGAGAAGATCACGGAGCAGCAGAAGCGCCTTCGTGCGCTGGAGGCACAGCTTGCGGAGGAAGAAAATATGGAGATCGTCCGTATGGTAAAGGCTGTCCATATGGACAACAAGGAACTGACCGCCTTCCTGCGTGCCTACGCCAGCGGCATGATCTCCCTGCCGGAAGGAATGATGGAAATGGAGGCCGCCGCTGATTCCGACATGATGGAGGGCACCGACGATGAAGAATAAGCACACGATCCGCACACTTGCGGTGCTGCTGGCCGTTATGCTCTGCATGACGGCCTTTTCCACGGTCGCTTTTGCAAGCAGCGAGGATACAGTGCCTACCTCTGAGGCACAGACGGAACCGACTGACAGCGCGGATATCACCGGGGACGATCTCTCCGAACTAATCTCCACGCTGTTTGGCTCTGTGCTGGGCGGCGCAGAGAAATCCGGTAAGACCGGCACCGTCACCACGAATGGAGGCAAGCTGAATGTCCGCACGGGCGCCGGGCTGGATAACTACGCTTTCGCGCAGCTCCCGAACGGAACGGTGGTAGAGGTCGTCGGCACGGATGGCGACTGGTATATGGTCCGGCTGCCGGAAAAGATTGGCTACGTCTATTCCGGCTATATGACGCTCAACGATACGGGCGGCGAGGCTGACGGCGGCCTATCTCTGTCCATTGATCCCGACAAATTGAGCGAGCTGTTTGAGCAGCTTATGGGCGGCAGCGGCGATGCCGCCCTGACGCCGGACGGGAACCTTTCGCTGATCGACGATATCGGCAGCAGCACCCGGAGCGGCAAGCAGTTTATCACTGTGGAAACGAGAAACGGCAACGTGTTCTATCTCATTATTGACCGTGACAACGAGGGCGAGGAAACCGTGCATTTTCTGAACCAGGTGGATGAAGCCGACCTTCTGACGCTCATGGGCGACGATGCGCCTGCGGCGGAGGTACCCGCCGTCTGCAACTGCAAGGAAAAGTGTGCGGCTGGCGCGGTAAATACGAATTGCCCTGTCTGCAAGAATAACCTCTCCGAGTGCAGCGGCAAGGAGGTAGTGGCAGAGCCGGAGCCTGAAGCGGAGCAGCCGGAGAAAAAGAGCAGCGGCGGTCTGCTGGTCATCGTCCTGCTGCTGGCGCTGGCAGGCGGTGGAGCCTTCGCCTATGTGAAGCTCATCAAGCCGAAGCAGGGTGTGAAGGTTAGCGCTGATCCCGACGATTACGATTTTGAGAATGAATCGCCGTGGATAGAAGAAAATACTGTAGTTGACGAATAACAATAGTGCACCGCCTCTATAGCGGTGCACTATTAAATCAGAACGCAAGGCAAGTCCATCCGTGTAGCGTTGCAATATGTTCTAAATCATTGTGTAGCGGAGAATCAATTTCCATGATAAACGGCTTTAGTCCGACTGTGCAAACGCTGTCAGCATAATTAAAGCAAACAGACAGAACTTCTTGCTCATGTTCATCAGCTGGCCAATAACCATCTTCAACTGTTTCACCAATATGGGGAACTGCATGATCTCCAATATCAAATTCTTTTGTGAGAGATGCCGCAATACGTTTGGCTGAAATGTCTTTAAGGGCAAGAGTCTCATCTTGTAGAGCAATATGTTCCTCATGGGTAACGGCATATTGCAACT
Source organism: Flavonifractor sp. DFI.6.63 (assembly GCF_024462255.1). NCBI lineage: Bacteria > Bacillati > Bacillota > Clostridia > Eubacteriales > Oscillospiraceae > Flavonifractor > Flavonifractor sp. DFI.6.63. The sequence goes on from NZ_JANGBE010000008.1 coordinate 40,548, forward strand.
GATAAAGTCGCAGCTTCATTGTATCCCTCCTTTCATTTAAAATTATACAAATTATACAATAGCTAAGGGAAAATTTCAACAAAGGAGTAGCAAGATGTACTTGATTATCGCAGAAAAACCGAGCGTAGCAAAATCTATCGCGTCGGCCCTGGGTGCTTCATCCAGGGCCGATGGCTTTTATGAGGGCAGCGGCCTTCTCGTATCCTGGTGCGTGGGGCACCTGGTATCCCCAATGGATGCGGGCGGCTATGACGAGCGTTTCAAGAAATGGCGCTATGATGATCTGCCCATTCTGCCGGAGCCGTTCCGCTATGTGCTGGCACCGGGTAAGGAGGATGCTTTTGAAAATCTCCGTGCCCTGATGAACCGCCCCGATGTGGATACCATCGTCAATGCCTGTGACGCCGGGCGTGAAGGGGAGCTAATCTTCCGTTTGATGTATGAAATGGCTGGATGCCGCAAGCCAATTCTTCGTCTTTGGATTTCCTCGATGGAGGACAGCGCCATCCGGGAGGGCTTTTCTGATCTGCGCCCCGGCGCCGATTATGAAGCCTTGTATCAATCTGCCCTCTGCCGCCAGAAAGCGGATTGGCTGGTGGGGATCAACGCCACGCGCCTTTTCTCCGTTCTCTATCACCGCACCTTGAATGTGGGCCGTGTTCAGACCCCCACACTGGCAATGCTGGCGGAGCGTGACGCGAAGATCACGCTGTTCCGCAAAGAAAAATATCATCTGCTGCGCCTGACGCTGGATAGAGCTGAAGCAGTGTCGGAGAAATTCACCGATCCGGCGAAGGCGGAACAGGCAGCGGTCATGTGCAAGGGTGCGGCCGTCACCTGTACCTCTGTCACGAAGGAACAGAAGAAAGAACAGCCGCCGAAGCTCTATGATCTCACCACCTTGCAGAGGGAGGCAAACCGCCTGTTCGGATACACGGCAAAGCAGACCTTAGATTACGCACAGAGCCTCTACGAAAAGAAGCTGCTGACCTATCCCCGCACGGACAGCCGGTATCTGACCTCAGATATGGCGGAAACAGCCTCCTGCGTCATCCATCTGGCGGCGAACGTGCCGCCCTTTGACGGGATCAGCAATTTCTTCCCGCTGGTAGAAACCATGATCTCCGACAAGGAGGTATCCGACCACCACGCCATTATTCCCACGATGGAGATGGAAAAAGCGGATATCAAGGCTTTGCCTGTGGGCGAGCGCAATTTGTTCCTCCTTGTCTGCTGCAAACTGCTGTGTGCATCGGCGGAGCCGTATGTGTATGAGACGGTCACGGTAACTTTCGACTGCGGCGGCTATTCCTTCACCGCAAAGGGCAAGCGCGTCATCTCCGAAGGCTGGCGGGAGATCGACCGCATTTTCCGTGCCTTCTTGAAGGAAAAGCCTGCGGATGGGGACGGCGATACGCTCCCGGACTTCACCGAAGGGCAGACTTTTGACGGTGCGGAGGTTTCCGTCACCGAGCATTTCACCCAGCCGCCGAAGCCCTATACCGAAGCTATATGCTGTGAAAGGGGGATAAGAAATCGCCCATAGAAAGGAGAGTTTTTCAATGAAAGCAAAGAAAACGGACAACGGCAAGATAACCGCACTATACGAGCGTCTTTCCCGCGACGACGACCTCACAGGCGACAGTAACAGTATAATCAATCAAAAGAAGCTGCTTGAAGATTATGCAAAGGAGCATGGATTTACGAATTGTGTCCACTTTACTGATGACGGCTGGTCTGGCGCAAACTTTGACCGCCCTAATTGGAAACGCATGATTGCAGCCATAGAAGCCGGAGAGGTTTCCCATGTGCTGGTAAAGGATTTGAGCCGCGTTGGTAGAGATTATCTGCAAGTGGGTTTTTATACCGAAGTTATGTTTAGAGAGCATGGCGTTCGCTTCGTTGCCATTGCAAACGGCGTTGACAGCGACAAGCGCGAAAGCAGCGAGTTTGCACCCTTTTTGAACATTATGAATGAGTGGTATGTTCGGGACTCAAGCCGCAAAATCAAAAGCGTTCTCCGGGCAAAGGGAATGTCTGGCATACACACTAATTCCATTGGTATTTATGGGTACAAGAAAGACCCTAACGACAAAAACCATTGGATTGTTGATGATGAAGCCGCCGAGGTTGTTCGCCGGATTTACCGCATGGCGATAGAGGGAAAAGGCCCGTATGAAATCGCTCGTATTCTTGCTTCGGAAAAAGTTGAAAGACCGTCCTACTACCTTGCACAGCGCGGTTTAGGCAAACATAAAACCAGTTACAACCCCGACGAGCCATACACATGGCGCGGCGGCACAGTTGCAGATATTCTATCCAAGCCGGAATATATCGGGCATACGGTAAACTTTCGGACTTATAAGGAGAGCTACAAGGACAAACACTCCAAAATGACACCAAAAGAGGATTTAGTCATTTTTGAGAATACGCAGGAAGCAATTATTGACAAGGAAACATGGGAGCGCGTTCAGACCTTGCGAAAGACAATCCGTAGGACAGATACCATAGGCACAGCAAATCCCTTAACAGGCTTGATGTTCTGTGCTGATTGCGGGGCGAAGATGTATAACCACAGGGGCAAGGCTGGCAATGCGCGGGATTGGGCTGGGCGACCAACTGGAAAGAAACGTCCAGACCGCGACGAATACAACTGTTCCCGTTATGATTTAGGCAATCAACACTTTGATGATTATTGCACCACACACCTTATCCGTACTGCCGTTGTTAATGAATTACTGCTTGAAGCGATAAAGGAAGTTTGCGACTATGCACAGAACAACGAAGCCGAGTTTATGGCGCAAGTCTGTTCCTCTTCCGAGGACAGACAGGCAAAAGCGGCTAAAGCTATCCGACAGAGGAAACAGCGCAGCGAAAAGCGCACCGACGAATTGAGCCGCTTAATTCGCAAGCTCTATGAGGACAATGTAAATGGGCGGCTTTCAGACAAGCTCTTTGAACAAATGTTGCATGATTTTGAAGCCGAGTTAGAGGGCTTGACCGATAGTATCACACAAGACCAGCAGGAGCTTGACCGCATAAGCAGGGAAACCGTCAATGCCGAGAAGTTTCTTGCCCTTGTCAAAAAATATACGGATTTTTCAGAACTCACCCCCGCAATGATAAATGAGTTTGTTGAAAAAATCCTTGTTCATCAAGCCGAGGGCAAAGGCGCAAGCCGTACACAGGAAGTCGAGATTTTCTTTAACTTTATCGGCAAGGTAGAAATCCCGCGCAAAGAAATTGAACTAACAGAGGAAGAAAAGGCAGCATTAGCGGAACAGGAACGACGCAGGGCGAAGAAAGCCGAGTATAACCGCCGCTATATGGAGAAGAAGCGCAGACAATGGAAAGAGCAACAGGAACGGGAGAAAGAACAGCAGGAAGCTCTTGAATTACCCGCTGCTTCCACCGAGAAAGGAGAACGCATAGCATGAGAATACTCATTGACAATGGCAACACCCCCGCCGCCCCGCGCCCGTATATCGGGCATTACGGGCGGTTGCGGAAAGCCTACCTTGAACAGTACCGCCCCGACCTCTACACCGCCCTTGTCGCAAATGAGAAGCTGCATGAGCATTGCGCCGAGATTGACGAAGCCGCCCGGAGCCGGATTGACCTTATCATGCCGCAGCTTGCAAGGAGCGCGGGAGCTACCGAAGCACTCAAAGCTACCGACCCCATGAAATGGGTGGGACTGATGAACGCTTGCAGGGCGCAAGCGGAGGAAATCGCCAAGTTTGAGCTAATCTATGTTTGACGGTCAAGAACCGGAAAAAACAGAAATCTTGCGATAACAGCCGCCCCGACGATACACTCCTCGTCCGGGCGGTTTCTATTTGAAAATCCTCATTTTCCCAAAGTCAAGAGCCGGGAAAAACACCCGAAAAATGCCCCTATTGCGTAATAGGGGCGCAGAAAGGAGAGTTTATGAGAACAGGGCTTACGAAGCAGGAAAAGACCACCGATATATGGTTTGACGAGAAAGACCCGCTAATCCATATCCGCACCCACAACACCGACTTAAAGAAGCGGCTTGCCGCCTACGCCGGACAGCACCCTGACCAGTGCCGCCAGACCGACGCAGACCCGGACACGGGCTGCATGGAGTTTGAGATTGCAAAGGGCCGCTTCTCTTTCCGTCTGACCGCCCCATACAGAGAGGAACGCCGGAGAGCCGCCAGTGAAGCGGCGAAAGCTGCCGCAAGCAATCTCACGCGAAGTATGATATAATTTTTTTGAAAAACTTTTCTCTTTCATTTAGTATTTGCCGCGAAAACCGTAGTATATAGGTGAAGCCGGAAAGGAGGTGGCGCAATGATTGATGATGAAAAAATTATTGAGTTATTTTTTGAGCGTTCCGAGCAAGCCATACGGGAGCTGGACATTAAATACGGAAAAATCTGCCACAACCTCTCGTATAACATCGTGAACAGCCGACAGGACGCAGAGGAATGCGTCAATGACGCTTACTTAGGCGCATGGAACGCCATTCCCCCGGTACGCCCGAACCCGTTGCTTAGTTACATTGTGAAAATCGTGCGAAACATTTCCCTCAAAATCTATTGGAGAAAGGAAGCAGCCAAACGAAGCGGACACTATACGATTGCCTTAGAGGAAATCGAGGGCTGTATCGCAGACCAAAAAACCGTGGAAGATGAAATTGAAGCCAGAGAGTTAGCCCGTATCATCGAAGCATTTTTGGATACGCTGACCGTAAAAGAGCGCGTTATCTTCATGCGCCGCTATGCGTATGCAGATACCTACGCGGATATAGCAAAGCGCGTAGGTATCTCTGAAAAAAATGTATCCGTCCGGCTTGCTCTAATCCGCCAGAAGATGAAGCAATATTTGATTGAAAGAGAGGTATTCGTATGAACGCAAAATTGTTTTCTGAAGCCCTGAGCGAAGTCAACGACAAGTATTATGAGGAAGCCGCAAACTACCATTGTAAAAAGCATGGGTGGGTAAAGTTTACATCTTTAGCAGCTTGTGCCGCTATTGTGTTAGCAGTATCATTTGCGACTTTGTGGAAGCTTCCAAGTCAAACTACGCCGCAGCCAGAATATGAACCGCCAATCATTACAAACCCGGATAATCAGTCGGACAATCCTGAGCAAGGTATTAGTCTTAACCTCAATGAAATTAAGGAACTCAATGCCACGAGTGGAAGTATCGCTCTTATGGCAGATGATTATACCGCAATGTCTTATGAAGAACTGCTCAGATATTTTGATGTATCACTCCCAATTACAGAAACGCTTCCCTACCTTACACTCCAGAGCAATGATTTTGGTATTTACCAAACAGATAATCGTGGAATTTATTATGATGGGAATTTTATTGAGTTCCGAAATTCTGGTGGAACGCAGGACATAAACATCGTCCTTTCTAAAGTGTTTAAGCACACTTCAGATGTTTTCGATTTAAGTGCGGACGAGTTACAATTTACAGAAATCAATGGCAGGGAGCTTGCAGTTTTCCACTACACAAATGAAAATGGAACAGATTGCTATTATGCTGAATTTCTGCAAAATGATGTTGCCTTCGTGGTCAGTTCGGAAAATATTTCAATGGAGGATTATGCGAAATGCCTGCAAGTCTTAGTTGAAAAAGCACAGCAAAACAGCGGCTCTGTCAACACCATCACAGGTGAAATTGTTGTAATCGACCCATACGCAAATCACATAGGAGTTCGTTTGGATAAGGAACAGGCCCCGGAATATAGCAGCGTATATGGAATTGACCTGCCAGACGGACAATCTGCCGGGGATTATTCGCTTGGCGACCGTGTAGAGGTAATGTATACGGGAGAGCCAGCAACCATTTTAACGATATGGGCAGAGCAACTTGTAGATATTAAATTATTGAAGTAAGCACAAAAAATATTACAGAGGGACAGTCGAGAAATCGGCTGTCCTTTTTCTATGCCGACGGGCAGAAAGGAGTGACCAGCCATGACAAAACCGAGAGAGAAAACCCGTGAAGAACTGCAAGCCGAGATTGAGGACGGAAAGAAGAAAATCCAGCAGTTTGAGAACCGGGAAAAAATGTTGCGTCAGAAGCTATCCAAAGAGAAACGCAGAACACGCAGCCACCACCTTATCGTCCGGGGCGCAGTCTTTGAGAGCATTGTGCCGGAAGCAAAGACCATGACCGACGAGGAAGCCACAGCACTTCTCCGGCTTGCCTTGACGAGTGAACCAGCGCGGGAGTTTTTGAGAAAACGAGCCGAAGCCGGGAACGCAGAATAAATCCCTTTGGAACAAAGGGCGCACTTATACACCCTTGCGGGCGTGTGCGCTCTGCCGAGGGCTTTATCTCCGCACAGGGAGATTTCCCCGCGCTCCGATATGGCGGCTTTGCCGCAACAAGGGGCTGCACCCCTTGCGCCGCTTCGCGGCTATCCCTGCACACCCACAAAAACAGTACACCCGCCGTTGGCGTCTGTACCATTTTTGCGGGTTTTATTATCCTATCCGGGAGGTGATACCCATAGCCATTTACCATTGGAACATCGGTATTGTGAGCCGAGGAAAAGGCAAATCAGCCGTTGCCGCAGCCGCCTACCGAAGCGGCGAAAAGCTGACAAACGAATGGGACGGAATGACCCATGACTACACTCGCAAAGGCGGCGTTGTCCATACAGAAATCATGTTGCCGCCCCACGCACCGCCCTCGTTCGCTGACCGTTCAACCTTGTGGAACAGCGTGGAGCTTTACGAGAAAGCCGGGAACGCCCAGCTTGCCAGAGAGATTGACGCGGCGCTCCCCACAGAATTATCCAGAGAGGAACAGATCCGGCTTGTCCGGGAATACTGTTCCTCTCAATTTGTTTCCAGAGGAATGTGTGTGGATTTTGTTATCCATGACACCGACAGCGGCAACCCCCATTGTCATATCATGCTGACTATGCGCCCCCTTGACGAGCGCGGCGCATGGGCGGCGAAATCCAAAAAGGAATATGACCTTGATGAAAACGGCGAGCGTATCCACTTGCCAAGCGGCAGATACAAGACCCACAAGGTTGACCTCACAGGCTGGAACGACAAAGACAACACCCTCTTGTGGCGCAAGGCATGGGCTGACTTTACCAACGACTTTTTGGAGAGGAACGGAAGCCCGGAGCGTATCGACCACCGCAGCAACGCCGAGCGCGGCATTGACGAGATACCCACCGTCCACATGGGCGTGGCGGCTTGCCAGATGGAGAAGAAAGGTATCGCCACCGAGAAAGGCGAACTGAACCGCAGTATCCAAAAGACAAACCGCCTTATCCGGGAAATCCGGGCGCAGATTGGGAAGCTCAAAGAGTGGATTGCCGACCTGTTCAAAGCGCGGGAAACCGCCCCGGAACAGCCGCCGCAATCTCCCAACCTTGCAAATCTGTTGATGAAGTATTTGAGCGTTCAGAGAGAAAAGAGCCGGAAGTATTCGCAGCGTTGGCAACAACAGCACACAGCCGACGAACTGAAAACCATAGCGGCAGCGGTCAACTATCTTTCCGAGCATGGTATCTCTAATCTTGATGAACTGGACGCTTCTCTTTCCTCTGTCAGTGATAAAGCCTATTCAATCCGGGAGGGAATGAAAACCGCAGAGCAGCGCATGAAAGAACTGCAAAAACTCATGGAGTACGGCAGAAATTATCAAACCTACAAGCCCATACAGGACGAGTATCGGCAAATCCGCTGGAAAGGAAAACAGGAGAAGTTTGCGGAAGCCCGCCGCGCCGAGCTTACCCTATGGGACGCGGCAAACCGCTATCTCCATGCCCATTTGCCGGAGGGCGTGAAAACCCTGCCGATCTCCGCGTGGGAGAAAGAATATACCGCCCTCAAAGTACAGCGGGAAGCGGAATATGACACACTGAAAGAGACCCGCGCCGAGGTTGCCGAGCTTCAAAAAATCCGCAGGTGCGTGGATATTGCACTCCGCGCCGACCAGCCGGAACAGACGCAGAGCCGTACCAAGTGGCACGAACAGGAGCGATAAAGAAAAGGACGGGCAAGCCATTTTGCTTGTCCGCCCTAAATGCTTTCTGATAAACGGGAATTTGTATTATTGGTTATTATATTTGGCGGCTTGTTCTTTCCAGTATGCCATAATATTTTCAACCATTGTAATACATTCATTTTTAGCAGTAGTTTCATTATATTCTTGCATATTGCTGAAAATATGTCCGCATAGTTCTAAATCATCATCTTCAAAGCCACCACAGACACCAACAAGCCATTTACCAAGCAACGACGCTTTGAATTTGAAAATGTAATAATGCATTTCATTAAAATCAAATTCACCTGCACATTCAATTTTGAAAGGCTTTTTTCCTAATTCATGAGGGTCAGATAACCACTCAATCATTGCTGTTTGTGCTGCGTATAGCTGTTCCTTATTCATTTCCATCTACCTCCAAAAATCCCGATTTGTCGATTTCATTATACTCAAAACCTATGAACAATTCAACCACAGAAAGCGAGGTATCAACCATGTATTACACCCAAGAACAGATAGACCGCGCCAACCAAGCCGACCTTGTTTCTTTTCTGCAATCACAGGGCGAGCAGCTTACCCGTGCCGGAAATGAATACCGCTGGAAGCGGCACGACAGCTTGACTATCCGGGGAAACAAATGGTACAGGCACAGCCAAAGCAAAGGCGGCGGCCCCGTTGATTTTGTCATGGAGTTTTTCGGCAAGAGCTTCACCGAAGCCGTTGAACTGCTGACAGGCGAAAAAGGAGCCGCCCCGCTGCCGGACAGACCAAGCCCCGCGCCCCTATCCGACTTCCGACTGCCACCCCGCAGCACCGACAACCGCATAGCGAGGAACTACCTCACAGCAGCCCGCCGCATTGATGAAGATGTGACGGGCTTTTTCTTTTCCACCGGGGATATTTACGAGGAAGCCGCCCACCACAACGCCGTATTTGTCGGGCGCGACGAAAGCGGCATACCGAGGTACGCCCACCAACGAGGAACAACGGGAAACTTCCGGCTTGATGTGAAAGGCAGCGACAAAGCCTTTAACTTCTGCTACCGGGGCGAGGGCGAAAGATTGTTTGTTTTTGAAGCCCCCATTGACCTGTTATCTTTCCTCTGCCTGTTCAAAAAGGAATGGCAGAAACAAAGCCACCTTGCACTGGGTGGCGTGGGAGAAAAAGCCCTGCTGCGTTTCCTCTCTGACCGTCCGAACATCAAGACCGTTTTTCTCTGCCTTGATAGCGACGAAGCCGGAAACGACGCTTGCAGCCGCCTTGCAGAGCTTGTGCCGGAGGGGTTGACCGTCCACCGGCTTATCCCTCTTTTCAAGGACTGGAACGAGGTATTGCAGCACCGGGCAGAAATCACAGACGGGAAGTATTTGCGGGAAGCAATCTACGGCTTGAAAGAGCCGCCGCAGGAAGAAACCGTTGAGATTATCCGCATGAGCGAAGTTGACACACAGACCGTTGAATGGCTATGGGAGCCGTATATCCCCTTTGGGAAAGTAACCATTGTGCAAGGTAATCCCGGCGAGGGCAAGACCACTTTTGCCCTACGCCTTGCCGCCGCCTGCACCACCGGGGGAACGCTGCCGGGAATGAAGCCCTTGCCGCCATTCCAAGTAATTTACCAGACCGCCGAGGACGGTTTAGGCGATACCGTCAAGCCCCGCTTGATGGAAGCAGAAGCCGACCTTGACCGCGTACTTGTGATTGATGAAGCCAAGCGGGAACTTACCCTCTCCGATGAGCGCATAGAGAAAGCAATTACGCAGAACGGAGCGCGGCTGATTATCCTTGACCCCATACAGGCGTACATGGGCGAAAAGACCGACATGAACCGGGCAAACGAAGTGCGCCCCATGTTCCGCCGCCTTGCCGATGTTGCCGAGCGTACCGGGTGCGCCGTTATCCTTATCGGACATCTCAACAAAGCTGCCGGAGGGCAGAGCGCATACCGGGGATTAGGTTCTATCGACTTCCGCGCCGCAGCAAGGAGCGTCCTGCTGATCGGGCGCGTGAAGCGAGAACCGAATGTGCGCGTTATCGTCCATGACAAATCTTCCCTTGCGCCGGAGGGCAAGCCCGTTGCCTTTTGCCTTGACCCGAAAACGGGCTTTTCGTGGATAGGCGAATATGATATAACCGCCGACGAGCTGCTGTCCGGCGCGGGCGGCAACACCGCCACCAAGACCGAGCAAGCCGAAAGGCTGATACTTGACCTGCTTGCAGACGGGAAAGAGCTTGCCAGCGAGGACATAGAGAAAGCCGCCACAGAAGCGGGCATATCCGCCCGTACCGTCCGGGCGGCAAAGAGAAACCTTGACGGGCGCATTACCTCAAAGCGCATTGGCGCGGCATGGTATCACGCTCTTAAAAAGTGAAACGGCAAAATCCAAGTGGCAAAACCCAGATACCTTGCCACTTTGCCACTTCGCCACTTCAACCTCAAAACCACCGCCCCATGTATGACCGCATGGGGCTTTTCTCATGGAAAGGAGAGCCTATGAACAACGACACCAGCAACCGCAGCACCCCCGCAACCGCTTCCCCTCTGACCGTAAAGGAAGCCGCGCCACCTGTAATGATAAAGAAAATCGGAAAGACCACCTACCGCGTCAAAATCCATTTCAGTGAAACGAGCAAAGAAACCATGAGCGACAAAATCAAGCGTCTGATTTTGAATGACAGCGAAAAAAGTTCTTAAACACCCTTGACAAAACGTATCAGAAGATACCCTCCTGTCCGCTATGGAGAATGCGGGCAAGGACGATATCCCCGACGAGGCGGAGCGAAAAGGACTTGGCACACCTGCGACCAGGGCGGCCATCATCGAAAAGCTGGTAGCGGCCGGATTTGTGGAGCGAAAGGGCAAGAGCCTGATCCCCACGAAAGCAGGTATCAACCTTGTCACGGTCCTGCCGGAGCCGCTGACCTCTCCCATGCTGACAACGGAATGGGAACAGAAATTGACGGAGATCGCAAAAGGCGGCGCTGACCCGGATACCTTCATGGATGGTATCCGCACGATGGTTCAAGAGATCGTGTCCACCTATTCCTGCATTTCCGAGGATGGCAAAAAGCTGTTTGCCCCGGAGAAGGAAGTGATCGGTACCTGCCCCCGCTGCGGCCAGCCGGTTTATGAGGGCAAGAAGAACTTTGCGTGTTCGGATCGGTCCTGCGGTTTCGTCCTCTGGAAAAATGACCGCTTCTGGACGAGCCGCAAGAAGGAGCTGACAAAGAAGATGGCAACGGACCTTCTGAAAAAGGGTCGCACCAATGTCAAGGGAATGTGGTCTGAAAAGAAACAGGCCACTTATGACGCTGCGGTGATCCTGGATGACACGGGCGGCAAGTACATCAATTTCAAGCTGGAATTTCCAAAAAGAAAGGAAGGTGTCAATGGCAGAAAATAAGACTTTGGAACATTTACCCGAAGTGAGGGCGGCGGTGGCTGCCCTCTCCCCGGAGGACCGGGAGGTGCTGGCGGCGGTGCAGACCTCGCCCTTCAAGCTGACAGCGCCGGAGCAGTTCAAGGAGTTTGCGGCCAACATCGACTATTTCGTATTTGAGCCCAATATCCACGATCTGAATGATCTGGGGTGGCGGTATCTGGCACAGCACATGGATATGCTGCTGCCCCCGGAACTTCTGAAAGCAATCGACCCTGTTCCGTTTGGCAAGTACGCCATGCAGGAGGAACAGGGCCATTTTACGGAACACGGATATATTTCTCTCTCCGGCGACGAGTGGGAGCATGAACGCCCTGCGGAGCCGGAGAAAAAGCCCTCCATCCGGGAACGACTGGAACAGGGCAAGAAGGAATGTGCGGAGAAAAACAAGGCGCAGCCCCATAAGGAAAAATCTGCGCCGGAACTATAAGGAGGTGCTGATATGCCATATTACGATCACGACAAGGATTATCCCTTTGCCGCCTTTATCACCAATCTTGGGAAGTACAATGAGGGCGAGCTTGTGGGCGAGTGGGTGAAGTTTCCCACCACCGCCGAGGAATTGAAGGAAGTGTTTAAGCGGATCGGGATCGGCCAGAAAGATGACTTCGGTCAGCCCTATGAAGAATGGTTCATCACGGACTATGATTGCTATGTGGATGGTCTTTACAGCAAGCTGGGCGAATACGAAAATCTGGACGAGCTGAATTATCTGGCGTCGAAGCTGGATGAAATGAGCGAAAGCGAATACGCACAGTTTCAGGCCGGTATGGAAATGGGCGACCATTGCGGCAGCCTGCAGGAGATCATCAACCTCACCGAGAATCTGGATTGCTATGAGGTTTACCCCGATATCCATGACTATGACGATCTGGGCCGCTATTACATCGAAGAACTGGACGTTATGCAGGTGCCAGAGCATTTGCAGAATTACATCGACTATGAGGCCTACGGCCGGGACGTTGCGTTGGAGGAAAACGGCACCTTCACGGATCAGGGCTATGTGCGTGATACGGGTGACAGTTTCCATGAGTATTACGACGGTGAGCGCGGCAGTATCCCCGACGAGTACCGGGTGATGACCTTTCAGGACGATCTTCCCGAAGAAGAAAAATCCGAGTGGGCTATGGATATTGCCTTTGACATGGACGAGTTTTTCCGTCAGAACGATCCACAGTATGCGGCGGAGCACCCGGAGGCGCACGCCGCAAAGGAAGAAATTTACGAAAGCCTGATGGCCGGACGCATTTCCGCTTTGGATGAAAAGCTGGCGGCGCTGGGACAGACGCAGGAAGACTATCTTCCTTCGGAGATTGAAAAATTCAAGGATGCCACGGGCTATGAGGAATTTCTTGATTTTGATCCGGCGGAGGTCAAGGCCGCTTTGGATGACCCGGAGAAGTCCCATGCGGATGAAATGCTGTCCGCCGCGGAGAGGGTTGCCTCGGAAAAGATGACTGTGCTTGTAGTGGAACCTATGAAGGAACCCTATGTGAAGGAGATCGGCCCCGACCTTCATTCCCTGCAGGCAGAGGTTGGCGGTGAAATTGGGGCAACCTATCCCTATTCTGACCCGGTGGCGCTGGTTTGCAATGATGAAGGAAAGCTCATAGGGCTTGATCTGAACCGTGGGCTGCGGGATGAAAATGGAGAAATTTATGATATCGTAGCAGGGACTTTCCTGGTGGTTGGACTTGGTGAGGAAGATTTTGCGTCCCTGTCCCCGGAACTGATCCAGAAATACACGGAACAGTTCAAAACGCCGGAACGATTTATGCAGATCAATGGCAATATCGTTGTTCTCCCTGTCCCGGCAGAGAAGCAAGACCTCGCTTATCTGCCAGACCGTTTTGAAACTGGCGAACGTGTGCAGACACCGAGGGGCAGCTTTCAGGTGACGGCTATGAGCCGGGAGCAGATGGAGGCAGCCGGTTATGGCATCCACCATATTTCCGATGATGGAAAGTACCTTATCATGGGAAACGGCACACGGGCCTTTGCCGTGGCAGCGGAGCAGCCGGAAAAGGACAATCCTCTCCGCACCGCTGAAATGACGCTGGAGGATGACTACGGCATGATCGACGGCGTTATCAACAACGGCAGACGCGGCGAAGAATTGGAAAAAGCCCAGGAGTACGCAGAACGGACAACGCCGGAGAAGCCTTCCATCCGTGAGCGGTTGGAGGATGCCAAACGGGAATGTGCTGAGCATAAGCCCCCGGAGGGCAAGAAGTCCGGCCGTGATGTGCCGGAGCAGGACTGCCTATGAGCCGAAGCAAGAAGTGGCGGCTGGAATGGGCGTTCTTCCTGGGTGAGAACGGCAGGCGGCAGTATAACCATATCTGCAAAAAATGTGTTCACGGCTGCAAGCAGAGTTTCCGGGCGTGTCTGGTCGCTTGTCCGCATTACAGTTCCAAACGATCTAAAATCTGTGAGGATAAGGGTAGAAAAACCGCAGAATAATTCCCTGTATCCGTACTTTCAAAGAGAGCCTTTATGATTTCTCATGTGTCGGTCTGCTTGCTGGCACATAGAGAAAATGGCTCGATTCCAAACACTTTCTGATACACAAAACGGGAGTACAGCTTTTCGGTTCATCCGATTGGCTGTACTCCCGCTTTTTTGAATATGATGTTTTCTCCGCACATTTCTCTATTTATATATTTCGAAATAATTGTCCCAATATATTGACTTTTGTCCCGTTCCGATTTATAATATAACTACAATCAGTCCTGGAGGGATTCCCATGAAAAAGAAGAACATTATAAATCTGATACGATACCATTCCGAAGGAAATGAAGCAGGCTTTCGGAGTGAAGCATATGAGGTTGCAAAAGAATTTGACCAGTTGGGCGATTACCAATTGGCGGAGTATATTATGGCACTCCTCTCGAACGCCAATACCTTTGTCCCCCAAGCAAGTGACTTATCATCTGGCTTTTTTGAAAAGGTGACTGTTGGAAATGACCCTCTTCCTCTTCCTGAATTGATCGAACAAGATGTAATGGGAATGGTCAACGCTATTAGTCGAAATCTCGGAATTAACAAATTTTTATTCCAAGGGGCTCCTGGGACAGGAAAAACTGAAACGGCCAAACAAGTTGCACGGATACTGAATCGTGAATTATATGCCGTAGATTTCTCCGCCGTGATTGATAGCAAGCTTGGGCAAACGCAGAAAAACATTGTTTCGTTATTTCGTGAGATAACAGAATTTACCCACCCAGAAAAAGTGATTGTGCTATTTGACGAAATTGATTCTATCGCATTGGATAGGACGAATTCAAACGATCTACGTGAAATGGGGCGGGCTACATCCACACTACTCAAAGAATTTGATAGATTGGATGACCGTGTTGTTTTACTTGCGACGACAAACCTATTCGACCATTTTGATAAGGCTTTGATTAGAAGATTCGACTCTATTATTGACTTTAATAGATATTCACAGGAGGATTTGGCAGAAATTGCAGAAGTCCTGCTTAATGATTTTCTAAACAAGTTTAAGTGCGCAGGAAAAAATATTAGGCTATTCCGCAAAATCGTCAGTCTGATGTCACCCATCCCTTACCCTGGTGAATTAAAGAATATCATCAGAGCATCTGTTGCATTTAGCAATCCTTCGGATGAATTTGATTATCTTAAACGTTTTTACAAAGCTGTATATACTGAACCAACGGATATTCACGTCATGCAATCGCAAGGGTTTACTGTGCGAGAAATAGAAATTCTAACCGGAATATCAAAAAGCCAGGTATCTCGAGAGTTGAAGGAGGACTAAATGAATAGCATACTTCAATTAAAGGGCCAGTTTGAGCACCATAGTGGAAATCCCGGTGGCGGCAAACGAAATATTCCTGTTGGAAAGTTTGTTGAGTCTGCTCATATCTTGGATTTAATTAACGATTTACATTCTTTACAGACATATTGGAACAAACACACTTTAATTAAGGGTGCGCTTATTAGTGTGTACTACACAAGCGTGGTTGCAAAGAGCAACCGAATTCAAGGACTTTTGTGCCGCGGTGCTTCTGATCCTAATGACTCCATTCGTGGCGCCAAATTTGCCGGAGAAACACCTCATATCCAGCATGTATTCACTTACTATGTCGGATTGGATGTCATTACAGAAAGCATCACACGGCTAGTTACGGTCAAAGAAATTGTAGAGCACGATTATGATGGTAAAATTTCTCACAAAGATATCGAGGCTCTAAATACCGGCCATAAGCAATACAAGCACTCGGCTCGTTTGGCAAAGACAAACTTTGTAAATGTAGTTGTAGATGCTTTTTACGTCCAAAAGTTTTCGGTCGATTTTGCAGAAGCAGGCGAGGATGAAGAGGCGATCGTCACTCTTTATCGTACAGATGTAAAAACAGAGGATGTATTTCGTGCAATCGGTATTGATTATCTAAATGCAAAGCAAATTGATGAAAACACCATGCTTTTGCGCCCTGATGAAATTGCACGCCTCAAAGAAAGCGCTCCTTATCTAATTGCCATGAAGGTTCGTGATCTGAGAGAAGTGCCTCCTGAGGAAAGTGTCGCAAGTGATCCTCGTATTGTCCAAATACCTATGCCGAAGCAAGAACCCGTCATCGGAGTAATTGATACACCATTTTATGAAGATGTCTATTTCAAAGATTGGGTTTCATACGAAAGTATGCTTGGAGACAGTATAGAACTGGATGCACGCGACTATACGCATGGTACAGAAGTTACGTCTATTATTGTGGATGGTCCAACGATCAACCCCATGTTGGATGATGGGTGTGGGCGGTTCAGAGTAAAGCATTTTGGCGTTGCTAAAAAGGGTAGGTTTAGCTCTTACACAATCCTCAGATCAATTCGTAGAGCAGTTTCTCAAAATCGAGATATCAAAGTATGGAATCTTTCGCTGGGCTCGATATTACCCATAAAGCCGAACTTTATTTCTCCAGAAGCTGCAGAACTTGATAAGATTCAAAGCGAGTTTGATGTTGTGTTTGTGATTGCGGGGACCAATGGCAATCCAGACCAGGAACCAATTCCAATAGGAGCACCTGCTGATTCCCTAAACTCGTTAGTTGTAAATTCTGTGACGCTTGAAGGGACTCCGGCTTCGTATCACCGCGTCGGTCCAGTACTTTCGTTTTTTCACAAGCCAGATGTTAGCTACTATGGTGGAGATACTGGTCAGCCTATGCATGTATGTACGCCGACTGGCGAGGGCCTTGTAAAAGGAACGTCTTTTTCCGCTCCGTGGATAGCTCGCAAGATGGCTTATTTGATTTGTACATTGGGGTTTTCACGCGAAGTTGCAAAGGCGTTAATAATTGATGCTGCGGCCGGCTGGAATCGAAGAGATGGAGCCTCATGTTCTGTCGGGTATGGGGTCGTTCCTCAACGAATTGAAAACATTGTCAAAACAGCAGATGACGAAATCCGCTTTGTTATGACGGGGACGACTGATGCATATGAAACTTACACATATAGAATCCCCGTGCCGATTTATAAAGATAAACAACCGTTCTATGCTCGGGCGACACTCTGTTACTTCCCCAAATGTATGAGGGATCAGGGGGTTGATTACACAAGCACAGAAATGGATATCCATTTTGGCCGAGTTGTGGAAAAGGATGGGAAGGCATCTATCTCAAGTATCAACTCCAATTCTCAGGGAGATGAAGGGGGAAAACATCTTTATGAACCTGAGGCACGCCAACTATACCGAAAGTGGGATAATGTAAAACTAATAAGCGAAGAATTGAAGGATCGCGCCGTCCCACGAAAGGTATATGGCGCAGGAATGTGGGGACTGAGTATTAAGACGAAAGAACGCCTAAAGGAGAAAAATGGTCGAGGCCTTTCATTTGGAGTAGTTGTTACCTTAAAAGAAATGTATGGAGAAAATCGCATTGACGATTTTATTAAACTCTGCATGATGCGGGGATGGATAGTCAATCGCATTGATGTTGAAAATCAGATTGATATTTACAACAAGGCAGAAGAAGAAATTGAACTCTAAAAGGAGGAAAAACATGAATCGAAAGACAAGTAGCAGTGCTATGGCATCAAGGGCTTCTAAGGCATTGAATAGCAGCAGTTCTTCAAAAATCCAAAAATCACTCGCTGCCAGCGTTCTCTCACAGCGAGTTGCATCGAAGCAAACCGGGGCAGCTATGGAGGATATCGCATCTCGCGTGTTGCAAAGCAATAAATACTCAGACGAAACAAAAAGCTTTGCCGCCAGCGTCCTTTCGCAGTCGAATGTAGAAAGATAAAACATTTTCGTAAAATATATCTGCACATATTAGCAGGGCTGTAATCTCAAGTAAGAAATGGGATTGCAGTCCTGCTTTTTGCATTATTATAATCTTATTAGTTTCCACACCGTCAGCTGCACATACCACGCCGCCACGATCAGCCGCCAGACCAGAACAAAGCCTCCGATAATCCCAGCCAGAATGAAGCTCAGCGCGAACAGCGCGCTCCCGCCGCCCAGGGAGCCGCCGCCTGGTATGATCCAGAGGCGCAGCCGCCAGATGCCGAACGGCAGCCCGCAGAGTATCCATAACCATAGGTAGTCCAGCTCACCGGTTTTCACGCAAGCGGACCGGAAGATGCAGTACAGCAGCGCGGCGGCCGCCACGGGCAGGATCGTCTTGCAAAAGAAATCCTTTATTGCTTCGCCTCTCGTCATAGGCTCGCCTCCTTTAATATGTCTATATCGTTATTATATTTGATGTTCTGACAAAAGCCCAGGATAAAACGCAGAAAACGGATTTATTCCAGCTCCACATTCTTTTTCCGCTCCTGCTCCGGCTGCGGCGGGGAAAGAAAATCCTCCACATTCTGACGCATGGCAGCATAGTCCTGTTCTTTCCGCTGGGCTTTCTGCAATTCAGCTTTTAGAATGGCTTTTCTTGCGTTGAGCTCGTCTATTTCGGCCTGCATCCGCTCTGTGGCAGGCAGCGGAACCGCACCCAGCCGCTTACACTCCCTGGCGGCGGCTTCAAAAAGGATGATCTCGCTCTCATGCCCTCGCAGAAACTTTTCCTTATCCCTGGACGCCTTATAGCGGTCATAGATTGGCTTGAGCTGGCGGTAGGCGGCGACGTGCTTCATCTTCAAGGCCAGCTCGTCGATTTTCGCCCCGGTATCCCGAAGGTCCGCTTTCAGCCGGGCAGCGGAGGCGGATGCCACCTCGCACCGATCCAACAATTCTTCATAACTGCCGATACCATGCTCTGTCAGGAAGTTGGAGGTATCTGCAATCCGTTTCAGATTTTCGATGGTCGCCCAGCGGCGATAGCCTGCGCTCTGCTGTGCCTTAATGTTGTTCTGGATATCAATGAGCAGACTGATCTTTCCGTTGTGCTGTTTCGGCTGGCGGGAAGGTCTGGAACGTCCGGCGATTCGGGCGGCAAGGGCTTCTTCGGTGTAGTCCACACCCAGCGTTTTCAAACGGGTGAATCGTTCCTGATCCGGCGCTCTGGCTGAGATATACTTGCCGCGCTTGATCTCATAGCCCTCCCTCTGTAGGCGGCGGAGCAGTTCTTCTAGGTCGGAACAACCCGGCAGGAGCCGGTCAATAGCAGCTTTCAGCTTCGCCTTATAACTGGTGCCGTTTTGCGTGGTCTGATGTTCAATATAGCTTTTGCCCTTGTCCTGTCCGGGGATGATGACGGACAGACCGTGTTCTTTGCAAAGCCTGTCCGAAGTGCGGCGGATATAGTGATAACTCCGCTTGTTGGAATGATAGTGCTTGTGATCCGCAAAGCTGACCGCATTGAAAATCAGGTGGTTATGAACATGATCTTTGTCTATATGAGTAGTAAGTACAAATTCATACTTGCCGCCCAGGATTTCTTTTGCAAGCTCCATGCCGATCTCATGGGCCTGTTCCGGCGTAACCTCCCCAGGCTGAAAGGCTTGGATCAGGTGACGGCCCAGGTTCGTTCCCTTGTCGATGGCATGGCGGCGGGTCCAGGAAAATTCGATATCCGCAGTTTCGGCGGCACAGCCATAGGAAGAAACAAGCAGCTTTCCGTCCGTCTTTTCCGGGTTACAGATATAGTCAATGGCGGCTTTCAGCGTTGACTTGATAGGATGTGTCTTTGTAACTGCCATATCTCATCCAGCCTTTCCCGTATCTCGTCCATGTCGGCCTGATACGCAGGACCTCCGGCGTTGATCCGCTTGGCAATCTGGTTGATATTCCGACCAATGGCGGAAAGCTCTTTGGTAAATGCCTTGATATCTGCGGTGTCCGTATAGATGATATATCCGTCAATCGCCATCTTGCGGAGGTAAGCGCCATATCTGCGTGTGGGTAACTGGCTCATTTTTTCGTCTATGAGCCGTTTTTCGTCCTCCGTGACATAGAATTTTATTTGAATATTTCGCTTTCGGTTTGCCATGCGCCGCCTCCGTTCCTCATAAGGGTTTGGGACTATCCCAACAAGCAATTTTGAATTTTCGGGTAAGGGACCTGAAAATCTCAAAATTCGCAAGCGGGTACTCGCTTGCTGTGCTTGCTATCGTTTCTTTTCCCTACTTATAAAGCGTTTCGGAAACCTCAAAATGCCCGCAAAATAAAAAAACAGAGGATGTTCAGACCCCCTCCGTTTCTTCATTCGGCTTTTCAATTTTTAAGGCCCCGTCAATGGCACCCTCCACGATAGGCAAATACTGTTCCGGGCAGAACTTTAACTTCTGTCCGACCCGCTGGCGCAGCTCGCTTTCCTCTCGCATGACCTCTGGATTGAAATATCTCTCCATTGGCAGACCGCAGATTTTTACAAGCTGTATGATGACCGGCAGGCTGGGGATCGTGCCCTCGTTTTCAATGTTGGCAAGATACCTGGTATCAATATTCACCTTTTCAGCTAAATCTTTTCGTGCAAGGTTCTTCGCCTTCCGTGCTTCTTTTACATCCGCACCGAAGGTTTCAAAGCCAGGGCAGTCTTTCACTTTTGCCATTCAACATCACCCACATACATTCTATATTTCATAGTCTGCACATGGAATGATGTGATATCCATTCTTCCTACACTTTATATTTCATATCTCGGTATTGCTATCATTCGGCTAACCGTATATAATAATGACAAAGGATTTTTTACGGGAGGATAGCAAAATGCTTGAATATATCTCTGCACCAGAAGCGGCAAAAAAGTGGGGCATTTCCGAACGACGGGTTCAAAAGCTGTGTGAAGAAAATCGCATACCTGGCGCTTTTAAGTTCAGCCATATGTGGCTGATACCAACGGGCGCTGAAAAACCAAAAGATATGAGGATAAAAAACAGATAACTCCATACTGGTACAACATGAGTGCTTTATACTTTTTTAAGGAGGTGCTTTCTATGGCTCAGATAATGATCGTTGAAGATAACCAAGGAACAAACAAAGCTATTTGCGAATACTTGAAAACAGCGGGACATACTCTTTTTCCTGCTCTTGATGGCGAAGAGGCTCTGAATATTTTTCGTGATAACATCATTGATTTAGCAGTGTTAGATATTATGCTACCCAAAATGTCCGGTGTAACGATTTTACATGAGATCAGAAAGATTAGCAACATCCCTGTTGTTATGCTTACGGGCCGTTGACGATGAATATACACAGTCCAACAGTTTTGATGAACTAGCAGATGACTACATAACTAAACCGTTTTCTATGCTTATTTTAGGAAAACGAATTACGGCCTTGCTCCGCAGGAGCGAGAATAAATCTACTGTAAGCACAATTCGGCTTGGGAATGTTACCGTAGACTTTGCGGGATATACCGCACATGATGAAAATGGGAAAATTGACATTACCCCGAAAGAACTCGAAATCCTGAAAGTCTTGATTGAAAATAAAGGCTTGGTGTTGTCCCGCAATCAAATACTGGACGATGTTTGGGGCTATGACTGTGATGTAATAGATAGGACAATAGACGCCTACATACGCAACATTCGGAAAAAACTCCGCTTGGATTGCATTACTACGGTTAAGGGCATTGGCTACAAATTCGAGATGGAGAATCACTATGAAAACAAAGCTATTTTATAAAATATTTGCATTTACATTCGGAATGATGCTTCTAATCACCGTTTTGGCTCATGTACTGATTTTTATGATTGCTCCATCGGAAAATGTCCTTATCACAAGCACAACGGTCACAAACGAAGATGTGCTTGCGTTTTCCGAAGTGGATATGCCGCAACTCATAACGCAGACAATCCTAAAGTCATTTCCGCTTTCATTTGCCTGTTGCATGGTAATTTCGCTGGTTTTTTCGTTTTTGTTCTCCAAAGGAATAACGGGCCCGATATTGTCTATCTCAACGTCTGTCCATCAAATGTCAAAGTTGGATCGTACCGCCGAGATCACCGTGATCTCCACAGACGAAATCGGCGGATTAGCTAATGACATCAACAGCTTGTATCAATCGTTGCTTGTGACAATCCGGAATTTGGAGGAAGAAAAAGATAAAGTTCAACTCGTTGAAAAAGAAAAGATTGATTTTCTGCGTACTGCGTCCCATGAATTAAAAACACCTGTTACAGAGTTAAATGCGACATTGGAAAACATGATTCTTAAAATTGGAGAGTACAGCGATTATGAATCATATTTGCCGAGATGCAAAGAAATTACTGAGCAGCTTGCAGAAATGATAAAAGATATTCTCAATGCGTCACGCCTACAAATGCAGATGGAGGATGTTCCTGTAACAACTTTTTCATTAGCAGAATGTGTTAGCGAATTGTGTGAGCCATACCGCCTGATTGCTGAAACGAACGGGCTGCGGTTTCAGATAGAGATTATTGAAGATATGTCAGTGCGTTTGCCAGAAAATCAACTAAAAAAGGCACTGTCGAATATCCTGTCAAACGCCGTGAATTATACAGAAGCTGAAAGGCACATAAAAGTTAAGTTGGAAAAATCAGTTTTGTCAATTCAAAACGAGTGCGTTCCGCTGTCACCGGACGAACTGCAACACATATTTGAACCGTTCTACAGGCCGAATAGAGCACGCGATCCGGCAAACGGCGGCAACGGCTTGGGGCTGTATATCGTAAAAACCATTTTAGATAAGCAGGGGCTTCAATACTGTTTCACTTCTATGAAATCAAAAACCGGCATGGAATTTGTAATCTATTTCTAAACAAGGCTCTGCCCTTTCATCGAAGGGCAGAGTTTTTTGCGTTCAACACTGGTACAACATTGCCTTTATATCCTTTCAACATCAACAGGGTATTCTACTGTACGAAAGGAGGAAAAGTGATTGATTTTTAGAAGCATAAAGTTCAAGGAGGTAATACGATGAAACTGAAAATCTTGACTGGCGCACTTGCGCTCCTGCTTACAGGAAGTGTCCTGACGGGCTTTTCTACACAAGCAGCACCATCAAAAGCAGAATCCGATGACCATCTAGCACAGGAAATTTCCGAGGCTGTATTCCGAATGGATGGTGCTACCGCTCAGGTGAGCTATGATGGCGGAAGTACATGGGATACATCTCCCACCGTAGAACTGCCGGATTTCTACAGCTATGAAGAATTTGCTGGATGGATTGAAACTGAAAGCGACAACCTACAGGCGCTTGTAGCCGCAGGGGAACTTACTCAGGAGGAAGCTGCCGCTGCTATTGCTCAGTATCAATCCGCATTGTCTGGGATCGAGGACGAAGTACAGGTTGGCAAGCGAAGTTCTTATGAAGAGGACCAAATTTTCTTTAGTATGCCTAATAATCCGCAGTCCGAGGTTTTTCAGACAGTCTTGTATGACGGTAACAGTTATCGGAACTTTGGCCCGTATAATACAAAAGCTGAACTGTATGCGGCTTTGGAGCAATACACAAACGATCAGACTAAATCTGGAAATATGACAGAAGTAGAGGCAAATTCGATACTAGACAAGTACAGATAAGAACAACTGCCGCACGACGGCAAAAGAAAAAAAGCCGTCGTAGAGCAGACAATTTGACACGCCCATTTGAAACGGCGGCTTTGATTTTCAGAGCCGCCGTTTCTTTGCGTTTACACAAACCAATGACGACTTGCAGGGACACGGTAGCCGATTGGAGGTTATTTTGCCGTGTCCTTTTCTCTTTTTCGCAGTATCCATGATCTGCACCAGCTAAAAAAAGCGTAGCCCCTCCATCGGAGCAGTCCGGCTTTGGATATGAACTATACCATGTAAGCAATCTTCTTTATAAAACATTTCTGCGTCTAGCAGGTCCGTTGCGACTTGCTGGGCGCTTTTTGCTGTTTTCCGAGGACAAGCCCGCCTCGAAAAAAATTTTTGAGAAATTTTCAAAAAGGAGGCTTTTAGCGGGTAGCGAGCGGCTTTGCGTTCGCCTTGTTAGCGGAAAGGGAGAAACCCACCTCATTCCCCCAGGAAAGGGGGTGAAAAGATGGATATGATCCCCCGCAATGACTATGGCGAGCGGTGCCAGTTCGATGCTTACTGCAAGCTGGTACTGTACCATGAGGCAATCGACTACCTTCGGGAAATGCAGAGGCGCCGTGACAGGGAACTGTCATTCAGCGACCTTCCGCAAATGGAGATGGACAAGCTCTGCGTTGTAGATCATTACCCCAGTGACAGATTTACATTCTCGTCCCACGGGTATGATCTGCATATCGAAAACGAGCTTGTGGCTGACGCCTTCGCCGGTTTGTCTGTTCAGGAGCAGAGTATTTTGATCCTGCATTTTGTTCTGGACCTGCCGGATCAGGAGGTTGGCCGCCTTGTTGGAATGTCTCGCAGTGCCGTTCAACGGCGAAGGGCAAAATCATTGACCGAGCTGCGGATCAAGTTGGCCGCACTCATGCCGAAGGGAGGTTGAAGGTATGAAGAAACCCACTTACAAGGGCAAGGAGCTTCTTCCTCTTTCGGTAATCGATGCCGCCCGTGACGGGGACTCTCAGGCTGTGGATCAGGTACTCCGGTATTATGAGGGCTATATCAATAAGCTCTGCACCCGGACGCTTTACGATCCTGACGGCCAGCCCCATGTTCGGGTGGACGAGTACATGA
This sequence comes from Flavonifractor sp. DFI.6.63, assembly GCF_024462255.1. Taxonomy (NCBI): domain Bacteria; kingdom Bacillati; phylum Bacillota; class Clostridia; order Eubacteriales; family Oscillospiraceae; genus Flavonifractor; species Flavonifractor sp. DFI.6.63. The sequence goes on from NZ_JANGBE010000008.1 coordinate 64,998, forward strand.
AGCGCCGATTGGAGATCAAGCTCATTCATTCCATTGTCAGCATGAGCTGACAAGCCCGGTCTGAAAGCGGAAACAGCTTACCCTTTCCCTGTTTCTCTCTTTCGTGACCGGAGGCAGCACCTTAACAAAGAAAGCCCGTTGGGAGGCCAACGCCGCAGTATAAGGCAAACGGATACATTCCTGTTTGTGCCGAGCCATACGGCCGGTGCGCCATGACCTCGTTTCAAGTCCGCAGGACGGGACCACTGTAACGGGCGAGCGAACAGCACCAGATCGTAAAACAAGCGTGGCGGCTTGCGGGCGATGACACACGGGCAGGGTTAAAGATACTCGCGCATTGAACGCCCACAAAGCATTGTGCGCCGCACCCATCAGCATGGGCCGGGGTTAGACTCCCGTGGAGCTGTGCCAGCAGCCGTCCGTTTTGCCTCTTTCATTGCTATCTTTATGCTTTATGAAAGGGGATTTTATCATGCAAGATAAAGCTACAAATCCCGGCAAGACCAGCAGGCCAGAGAAAAATCCTCTGGATGCAAAAACGACCTATCACATTGGCAATCGGTCGTTCGTTGTTGAGCCAGTTTTCAAAGAAGAAAGCCCGGATACCCTGGGCAGCGTTCTCCTTCGCCTGATGAAGTCCGAGAGTGAAAAGCTGTAAATAGCTTTCAAACCCGGCTGACAGAGGCAGCAAATGGCGGTATAATGTGTTCGTACAAGTATATTTGCTATTCGACTGCCTTGACGGAAGGAGGACTTATGAAACAGCCGAATAACAAAAAATCCCGTGACGTGACCGCCTTTCTCTATGAAAGACTTTCCCGTGACGATAATCTTGAAGGCGAAAGCTACAGCATCGGCAATCAAAAGAAGTTGCTTGCCAAAGTCGCAAAGGAAAAGGGCTATACAAATCTGGTCCATTTCCTGGATGACGGTATTTCCGGCGTGACGATGGATCGCCCCGGCTTCGTGGAAATGATCCGCCAGTTGGAACAGGGAAAAGCCGCCGCCGTCTTTGTCAAAGACCTTTCCCGCCTGGGGCGAAACTACATTGAGGTCGGACGGCTGACGGAAGAATTTTTCCCGGACCATGATATTCGCCTGGTGGCCGTTTCGGATAACATCGACACGGCGGAGGGCGAAAATGAGCTTGCCCCGATCCGCAACCTGTTCAACGAGTGGTATGCCCGCGATATCAGCAAAAAGCGGCGCATCAGCAATAAGATCAAGGGCAATGCCGGTGAGCCGATGGGCCAGCCTCCCTATGGTTACATCAAGGACCCGAATGATCCGAAGCATTGGATCGTGGATGACGAGGCAGCCCAGGTTGTGCGCCGCGTTTACAGCATGACTTTGGAGGGGTTCGGAACAGAGCAGATTGCCGCCCAGCTTGAAAAGGACGATGTCCTGACCCCGCGGGCCTACTGGCTCACGAAGGGCATCAAACGCCCTGGCAAGGGCAAACAGCAGCCGCCTACCAAGTGGAACAGCTCCACAATAACCAAAATTCTCTCCCTGCAGGAATACTGTGGTGACATTCTCAATTTCAAAACTTATTCCAAATCCTACAAGAATAAGAAGCGAATCGACAATGACCGTGAGAATTGGGTGGTGTTCCAGGACGTCCATGAGGCGATCATCGAGCGTGCTGTGTATGAGCAGGTGCAGCAGAAGCGTGGCAAAATCCGCAAGCGCCGCACCAACAATGGAGAACACAATATGTTTTCCGGACTGTTGGTCTGCGCCGATTGCGGCAGTAACCTTCACTTTCACTTCAATCAGGGCAATCCGGAGATCAAGTATTTCAACTGCTCCAACTACAAGGGCAATCGCGGCACCTGCACCTCTACCCATTATGTCCGCGTAGACTTCCTGGAGGAAGTAGTGCTGGGAGAGATACGGCGCTTAACGAAATTCGCCAGCCTCTATGAGGACGAATTTGTAAAAGCTGTGATCGGTCATTCCCAGCAGGCGGAACAGACAGACCGCAAGCTGAAGGAAAAAGAGCTAAGAACGCTCCTTGCCCGTGATGAAGAATTGGACGGCCTTTTTGAGCGCATCTATGAGGACAATGTTTCCGGCAAGCTCTCCGATGACCGCTTCGCAAAAATGTCCCGGCGGTATGAGGACGAGCAAAAGGAGCTGGCGGAGAAAATAAAAAAGCTCCGCTCCGAGATAGAGAAGCAGAGCAGCCGTTCCATGACGACAGATATGTTTATCGGTCTTGTCCGCAAGTACACCAGAGCGAGGAAACTGACGCCCCGGATGCTGAACGAACTGGTTGAGAAGATTGAAGTATTCAATGCGGAGAAGATCGACGGCGTATGGGAGCAGCGGCTTCGCATCCACTATAACTGCGTCGGAACGATCGAGATTCCAACGGTGCTGCCCCTGCCGATCCCGGAAGTGTCCGTAAATACAAGAAAAGGCGTAGTCGTCAACTACGCCCCCTGTGAACTCGCTGTATAAAAAGCGAGTGTTCTTACAGCCTTTCAAATGCTATAAGAACACTCGCCATGGTGCGCGAGGCGGGACTTGAACCCGCACGTGCGTAATGCACACTAGAACCTGAATCTAGCGAGTCTGCCAATTCCACCACTCGCGCATTTTGTCGCGCCCGTTCAGCGCGAGATTTATATTACCATCAACAATGCGGTTTGTCAACCACTTTTTTCGATTTATATTTCAAGCAATTGTAGTCCTACAACACGCCCGGAGAGCGGACGGAGGAAGGGTTTGCAATAAGACGGAAAACTTGGTATAATACTTTATTCATACCTGCACACGGACAGGAAGCAATTGCGAGGTGCGCGAGTTTGTACTTAAAAGCGCTGGAGATTCAGGGCTTCAAATCGTTCCCGGAGAAGACGGTGCTCTCCTTCGGGGAGGACATCACAGCCATCGTGGGCCCCAACGGCAGCGGAAAATCGAATATTTCAGACGCCATCCGCTGGGTCATGGGGGAACAGTCCACCCGCGCCCTGCGGGGGGGCAAGATGGAGGACGTGATTTTCGGCGGCACGGCCCGCCGCAAGCAGCTGGGCTTCGCGGAGGTCTCTCTGGTGCTGGACAATGCCGATCGCATGTTCCAGGTGGAGGAGAGCGAGGTCATGGTCACCCGGCGGTATTACCGCTCGGGGGAGAGCGAATACTATATCAACCGCCGCTCGGTCCGTCTCAAGGACGTAAACGAGCTGTTTATGGACACCGGCCTGGGGCGGGAGGGCTATTCCATCATCGGCCAGGGCAAGATCGACGAGATTTTGTCGGTCAAGAGCGCCGATCGCCGTGAGGTCTTTGAGGAGGCGGCCGGTATCTCCCGTTTCCGTCACCGCAAGGAAGAGGCCGAGCGCAAATTGGAGCGCACGCAGGAAAACCTGGTGCGCATCACCGACAAGATCGACGAGCTGGAGCTTCAGGTGGAGCCGCTGCGGGCGCAGAGTGAGAAAGCCAAAAAATTTCTGATCCTCCGGGACGAGCTGCGCGGGCTTGAGATCTCGCTCTGGCTTGAGCAGCTGGAGCGTCTGCGCGCCAACGCCATCAAGATCCTCTCCTACTATGAGAATGCGGTGCGTCAGAAGCAGGCGGCTCAGACGGCGGTGGAGCGGCTCTATGCCGCAGCCGAGGACTACGCATCGCAGATGCGGGAGAAGGACGTGCAGGCCGAGGGCGTCCGCTTCATGATGATGCAGCGGCAGGCCGATGCAAACGGATTGGAAAATGCCATAGCGGTGCTGAAGACCAATATTCAAAACAACCTGGAGAATACCGACCGCATCCGGCGGGAGCTGGAGGCGCAGCAGGGGCGGGCGGGCTCCATCGGCGGTCAGATCGACGAGCGCCGCCGGCGCCTGGAGGAGCTGTGTGCCGAAATGGAGCAGCTCCGGGAAGCCCTCGCACAGCGGCAGCAGTCCGCTGCGGAAACAGCGCGCTCCGCCGGGAGCCTGGCAGCCGAGATGGAGGAGCTGCGCCGGAAGGAGGCGGTGGAGACCGCCTCCGCTGCGGAGGCCCGCGCCCTGTTGTCCGCGCTGGCGGCCGCCGCCCAGGAGCTTTACGACCGGGATGAGGCGGTACGCCAGGAACTCTCTGCGGGCGAGCAGCGCCTGCAGGAAGCACGGACGGCCCGCAAAGCCGCTGCGGCGGAGCTGGAACAGGCCAGGGAGGACCGGGACGCGCTGAAAAATGTCATCAGCGGCTACGCGCTGCGGCTGGATTCCCGGCAGAAGAAGGCCAAGCAGGCGGAGGAGCGCCATGTGCAGCTTCAGATGGAAGAGAACGCTCTGAAGTCCCGGATCCATATGCTTTCGGAAATGGAAAAGCTCTATGAGGGGTACTCCAAGGCGGTCAAAACGGTCATGGGAGAGGCCGGGCGGCAGCTCAAGGGCATCCATGGTCCGGTGGCCGGACTCATCCATGTGCCCGATCGGTATACCGTGGCCGTGGAGATCGCCCTGGGGGGCGCCATGCAGCACGTGGTGGTGGAACGCGAGGAGGACGGCAAGGCCGCCATTGCCTATTTGAAACGCCGGGACGCGGGCCGATGCACCTTCCTGCCGCTGAGTTCCATCCGGCCCTCGGAGTTCCGGGACCGGGGCGTGGAGGAGGAGCCGGGCTTTGTGGGGATGGGGGACGCGCTGATCCGGTTCGACCCCCGGTATGAGAAGATCTTTTCCAGCCTGTTGGGCCGCACGGTCATCGCGGAAGATCTGGACAAGGCCATCGCGATGGCCCGAAAGTACGGCCATCGTTTCAAAATCGTCACGCTGGACGGCCAGCTCCTCAATCCCGGCGGTTCCATGACCGGCGGCTCGGTGAGCCGCAGCGCCGGGATTCTGAGCCGTTCCAACGAGCTGGAGCGGCTGAACCGGCAGATCGGCGGGGTGCGGGAGCAGCTGGCGCAGGCCGGGCGCGCCCTGGAAGAGGCGCGCCGGGAGGCGGCTGCGGCCGCCTATGAGCTGGAGACCGCCCAGGCTCAGCAGCGCGCCCATGAGGACGACGTGCTCAAGCTGGAGGAGCGCAACAGCCACCTGGACGGCCAGCTGGCCGACCTTACCCGCCAGCGGGACGAGCTGCGCGCGGAGCTGGAGCAGATCCAGGCCCGCTCCGCCCAGACCGAGACCGACACCGGGAACGCCCGGGCCCGCATCGAGGCGCTAGAGGGCGCCGCCGCCGCCCTGAGGACGGAAGCGGAGGGGAAGGCCCGGGGGCAGAGCCGGCTGCAGGAGCGCGTGAGCGCCATGACCGAGGAGATCGCCAAGGTCAATATGCGCCTGGCCGCCCTGGATGCGGAGCGGCTGGCTTCCGAGCAGAGCCTGAACGAGCTGGAGCAGCTGCGGCAGGACCTGTCCGGCGACCGGGCCGAGCGGGAGCGGATGATGGCCGGCTTCCAGAGCCGGAACGCCGCGCTGGAGCAGGAGATCCTGGAGAAGGAGCAGCAGCTGCAAGTCATCCGTCGGGAAAACGGGGAGCAGCAGGAACAGATCGGGCGCATCAACGAGGAGAAGCTGGCCCTGGAGGCCCGCCGCAACCAGGCGGATAAGCAGGCCCGGGAGAAGAACAGCGAGCTTTTGTCCATGGAGCGGGAGGTCTCCGTGCTGGAGCAGAAGAAGGTCACCGCCGCCCTGGAGGAAAAGCAGCTGCTGGATAAGCTGTGGGAGACCTATGCGCTCTCCCACGAGGCGGCCCGGGCCCAGCGGGTCGAGCTGGAGAGCGTGCCAAAGGCCCAGCGCAGGGTGGCGGAGCTCAAACGGAGTATTTCCGCCCTGGGAAACATCAACCTGGACGCCATCGAGGAATTCCAGCGCATCAACGAGCGGTATACCTATCTGACCGACCAGCGGGACGACGTACAAAAGGCCAAAGGGGAGCTGGAGGGGATCATTGCGGACATCACCGAAGAGATGAAGAGCATCTTTGCCCGTCAGTTCGCGGTGATCAACGAGGCGTTCCAGCAGACGTTCCTGGAACTCTTCGGCGGCGGCAAGGCCACCCTGGAGCTGGAGGATCCGGAGGACATCCTGAACTGCGGCATCGAGATCCGGGTGCAGCCGCCGGGCAAGGCCCTGAAGATCATCACCCTGCTTTCCGGGGGGGAAAAGGCCTTCGTGGCGATTGCGCTGTATTTTGCTATTTTAAAGGTGCGTCCCACCCCCTTCTGCGTCATGGACGAGATCGAGGCCGCCCTGGACGATGCCAACGTTACCCGCTTTGCCCGTTATCTGCGCCAGATGGCGGACAAGACCCAATTCATCGTCATTACCCACCGCCGGGGTACCATGGAGGAGGCCGACGTTTTGTACGGCGTCACCATGCAGGAACAGGGTGTGAGCCGGATTTTGACCATCAACCTGAACGATGTGGAACAAGAACTGAACCTTCCATCCCATTCCCCGTACCCCGGGTGAGGTCCGCAGCGGCGGACCGGCCGGGAGAAAGCGGGCAAATCTTATCGTTGAACCGCGAAAGGAAGCAGACCACATGGGCTTTTTTGAAAAAATCAAGGCGGGCCTGACCCGCACCCGGGAAAACCTGGGCCACTCCTTCGACAGCCTCTTTGCCGGGGAGCTGGACGACGCCTTCTACGACGAGCTGGAGGAGACCCTTATCCTGGGCGACATGGGGGTGGAGACCACCCTGAAGACAGTGGAAGCGCTGCGCTGCCGGGTCAAGGCGGAAAAGATCAAGGAGATGGGCGCGGCCCGAGCCTGCCTGCGGCAGATCCTGACGGAGATGCTCCAGGTGGGGGAGGCGTCGCTGAAGCTGGATACCGCGCCCTCTGTCGTATTGTTCATCGGGGTCAACGGCGTGGGGAAGACTACCACCATCGGCAAACTCTCCGCCCGGCTCAAGGGGGAGGGCAAGCGCGTGCTGATGGCCGCCGCCGACACCTTCCGGGCCGCCGCCGCCGACCAGCTGGAGGTCTGGAGCGGGCGCAGCGGGGTGGACATCGTCCGCCAGCATGAGGGCGCCGATCCCGCCGCCGTGGTCTTCGATGCGCTCACCGCCGCCAAGGCCCGCAAGACCGACGTGGTGCTCATCGACACCGCCGGACGGCTGCACAACAAGCAGAACCTGATGAACGAGCTGAACAAGATCAGCCGGGTGGTGGACCGGGAAGCGCCCGGCTGCGCGCGGGAGACCCTTCTGGTGCTGGACGCGACCACCGGCCAGAACGGGCTGATCCAGGCCAAGCAGTTCAAAGAGGCGGCCGGCGTGACCGGTATCGTTCTCACCAAGCTGGACGGCTCCGCCAAGGGGGGCATCGTCATCGCCATCGCTCAGGAGCTCCAGGTGCCGGTCAAGTACATCGGCGTGGGGGAGGGCATCGACGATCTGATGCCGTTTGAAGCCGAGGCGTTTGCAGAGGCGCTCCTCTAGCGGGGAGCTGCGTCCCCCTCAAGTACGCCCCGCCTGCGCGTGGCGGAGACGGCTGCCCGCCGGTGCGGGCAAGCCGCGGCGGCCTGGAGGGTCCGGCTTGCGATCAATTGGAATGGAAATCGCCTGCGGCGATCGAAACGGGAGGAAACCATGGCAAGAATCGACGGACGGGCGGCAGATCAGCTGCGGCCCATTGAGATCATCCCCAATATCAACCGGTTCGCGGAGGGCTCCTGCCTGATCCGCTGCGGCAATACCCATGTGCTGTGCACGGCCAGCGTGGAGGAGCGCACGCCCCCCCATGTCCCCGAGGGAGAGGGCTGGGTCACCGCCGAGTACGCCATGCTGCCCCGGGCCAACCGGGAACGGTCCAGGCGGGATATCGCGAAACTGAAGCTCTCTCCCCGCTCAGCCGAGATCCAGCGGCTCATCGGCCGCTCCCTGCGCGCGTGCGTGGATCTGGCCGGGCTGGGGGAGCGCACCATCACCGTGGACTGCGACGTGCTCCAGGGGGACGGCGGCACCCGTACCGCCAGCGTCACCGGGGGCTTTGTGGCCCTCGCCCTGGCCCTGTGGAAGCTGGTGCAGGACGGCGTTTTGCCGGAGATGCCGCTCAAGACCTGCGTGGCGGCGGTATCCGCCGGCATCGTGGGGGATGAACTTTTGCTGGACCTGTGCTATGAGGAGGACTCTGGCGCCCAGGTGGATCTGAACTGCGTCATGACCGGCGAAGGGGCGCTGGTGGAGCTTCAGGGGACCGGTGAGGGCCGGAGCTTCACCATTGCCGAACAGCAGGCTCTGGTGGCGCTGTGCCAAAAGGGCATCCGGGAGATCCAGCGCATCCAGAAACAAGTTTTAGGAGGCGGACGCGATGAAAATGGTATTAGCCAGCAAGAACGCCCATAAGCTGACGGAGATGAAAGACATCCTCTCCCGGCTGGGGGTGGATGTCGTGCTGGAGTCCGAGGCGGGCGTGGATGTAGACGTGGAGGAGACGGGAGCCACCTTCGAGGAAAATGCCCGCCTCAAGGCGCATGCGGTGATGCAGGCCAGCGGCCTGCCCGCGATCGCGGACGATTCCGGGCTCTGCGTGGACGCCCTGAACGGTGCGCCGGGGGTCTATTCCGCACGGTACGGGGGCGAGGGGCTGGACGATACCGGGCGGTATCAGCTCCTGCTGGAGAACATGCGCGGGCAGCTGGACCGGCGGTGCCGGTTCGTCTCCTGTATCTGCTGCTGCTTCCCGGGCGGGGGCGTGGTAGAGGCCCGGGGGGAGTGCTGCGGCGCCCTGGCCTATGCGCCCCGGGGAGAGGGCGGATTCGGCTACGACCCCATCTTCTTTGTGCCCGCGCTGAAAAAAACCTTTTCCGAGCTGACGGCCCAGGAGAAGAACGCCATCTCCCACCGGGGGAAGGCGTTGGATTCATTTGAAAAAAAGCTGAAGGAATATCTGAAAAAGGCGGAAGGGTGAAGGCGGCATGAAGAACAGCAAGGTCTGCCCGAAATGCGGCGCTTCCGATCCGGAGCGGACCAAGAGCTTTCTGATGAAAAGCTGGGGAGCGGTAGAAGTGGAGCAATGGTGCTGTCTCTCCTGCGGATACAGCGAGCTGTGGATGCCGGAGGACGAAATCGAATCTTTAACGGAAAAGCGCCGGAAGCGTCTCGGCGGGAAGGAATGAAATATGGATCTAACCAGTAAACAGCGCGCCCAGCTGCGGGGGCTGGCCAACGGCATCGACACCATCGTTCACATCGGCAAGGACGGGATCGGAGAGAACCTGACCCGGCAGGCCAACGACGCGCTGGAGGCCAGGGAGCTGATCAAGTGCAGGGTGCTGGAGAACAGCATGCTCACCAGCCGGGAAGCGGCGGAAGAGCTCGCCCGGGCCACCCGCAGCGAGGTGGTACAGGTCATCGGAACAAAATTCGTTTTGTACCGTCCAAGCCATAATAAGGAGAAGAAGGACAAGATCGTCCTGGTATCGGACCGAAAGCGCAAGTGAGCGAGACCGGATAGGGGGCAGCGTCTATGAAACTGGGAATTTACGGCGGCACCTTCAATCCGCCCCATACGGGACATCTGACCGCGGCGCGGTCCGCCCTGGAGGCGTTGGAACTGGACCGGCTCGTGCTCCTGCCGGCGGCCCAGCCGCCCCACAAGGTCCTGCCGCCCGGCGCGCCCTCCGCGGAGCAGCGCCTGGATATGACGGCCATCGCCGCCGACGCTCTGCTTCTGCCCGGCCGGGTGGAGGCCAGCGCTCTGGAGCTGAAACGTCCCGGCGTCAGCTATACCGCCGATACGCTGCGGCAGCTCCGGGAACAGGAACCGGACGCGCAGCTGTGGCTGCTGATGGGCGCGGATATGTTCCTCAGCTTTCAGAACTGGAGGGAGCCGGATGTGATCGCCCGCCTGGCGGGCATCTGCGCCTTTGCCCGCACCCCGGACGCGCCGGAGCAGGCGCTGTGCGCCCAGGCCCGCCGTCTGGAGCGCGAGCTGGGTGCGCGGGTGCGGCTGGTCCACTCGCCCGATATCGTAGACATCTCGTCCACCCGGCTGCGGGCGCTGCTGGCGGCGGGGGAGGGACGGGAATTCCTGGCCCCGGCGGTGTACGGCTATATCATCCGCAAGGGCCTCTACGGCGTACACTATGACCGGAAGCGTCTGCCCGACCGGGAACTGCGGGCCTGTTCCTACTCCATGATCCGCGCCAAGCGCATCGCCCATGTGCAGGGCACGGAGGCGGAGGCAGCCCGGCTCGCCCGCCGGTGGGGCGCGGACGAGGAAAAAGCCCGGCGTGCGGCCATCCTGCACGACTGCACCAAATATCTGGACATGGAAGAGCAGTTGCAATTATGCGCGAAATATGGTATCGTACTGGACGAATTGGAGCAAACGGCGGTCAAGCTGCTCCACGCCAAGACGGGCGCGTGTGTGGCCCGGGACGTGTACGGAGCGGACGACGACATATTTGAGGCGATTTACTGGCACACTACCGGCAAGGCGGACATGAGCCGGCTGGAAAAGATCCTGTATATTGCCGACTACATGGAGCCGAATCGGGATTTCCCCGGCGTGGAGCGGCTCAGGACCCTGGCTTACCAGGATCTGGACGCAGCGGTGCTGGCCGGGTGTGAGATGAGCATCCGGGAAATGGCGGACCGGGGCCTGCCCGTGCATGCAAACACGGTGCGGGCGCGGGATTGGCTTGCGCGCGAGAGAAATGGAAAGGATCAATAGAATGAACCCGGAACAGAAAAAGAACCACCAGGGCGGTTCCCGCCTGCAAAAGACAGAGAAAAAGCCGCGGGAAAAACGTCCCGGCCGACCGCGTACCCGCAGGCAGAAGGTCCTGCGGGGGCTGTACATCGCCCTGACCGTGATCGCCGCCGTCATCGTGGCGGGCTTTATCGCCTGGAACCTGATTACCGCTCCGCCCGACGTGGACGACCCCAGCGCCAGCCGCAAGCCGCAGAGCACCACCATGGTGGACGACGACGGCAACGAGATCGAAGTGGAGATCCCCGGCCTTTCCGCCGACCGGAAGAAACAGTTCTATACCTTCCTGGTGGTGGGGCAGGACACCTTCGGCGGCGGCAATACCGATACCATGATGCTGGCGGCGTACGACGTGCCCAACCAGCGTCTCAGCGTCATGAGCCTGCCCCGGGACACCTACGTGGAGTATTATGGACGCAAGGTGCTGCTCAATTCGGTCTATAACCGCGCCGGCGGAGGGGACGACGGCATCGCGGCGCTGAAGGAAGAGGTGGGAGAGTTGACCGGGGTGGTCCCGGACTTTCATGTCATTATCCAGTGGGAGGCCGTCGGCAAGCTGGTGGACGCCATCGACGGGGTGTGGTTCGACGTGCCCCGGCGGATGTACTATAACGATCTATCCCAGGATTTCAAGATCGATCTGAAGGAGGGCTATCAGCTCCTGGACGGCAGCGACGCCATGGGGCTGCTGCGCTGGCGGCACAACAGCGACGACAGCGGCCATATTCTCAACAGCGGCTATGCCACGGGCGACCTGGGCCGCATCGAGACCCAGCAGTCCTTTATGAAGGCTGTGGTAGCCAAGTGCCTCCAGCCGGATGTGCTGCTGCCCAATCTGATGGAGTATATCAGCATCTTCCAGGAGAACGTGGTGACCAACCTGAACGTGTCCAACATGGCCTACTTCGGAAAATCCGCGATCGGCGGGCTGGACATGGACAACGTGGAGTTTTTGACCATGCCCAACAAGTCCGCCGGGGACGGGGCGCATCTGCTGCCCATCGCCAGTGAGATCCTGGAGGTGGTCAACGAAAGGTTCAACCCCTATCTGGAGGACCTGCGCCTGAACGAGCTGGATGTGGTGAGCAGTATTTCCTCCGGCAGCTCCGGCGGCAAAGGCGGCCAGACGGCGGCCACACCCACCCCGGCCCGCCCCGTGGAGGAGACGCCCGACGTGGGTACGGAGCCTTCCCCCAGTCCGGCGCCCAGTGGGGAGAGCACGCCGCCCGCCGCGGCGGAGACGCCTGCGCCCTCCGGAAGCGCCGCCCCCATTCAGACTCCCGTCCAAAGCGCTGCTCCGGCGGCCACTCCGTCGCCCGTGCAGACCGCACAACCCACCCCGCCTCCGGCTGAGACCCCTGTGACGACCCCGGACGGCGCTTCCGGACCGGGTATGGAACCCATTGAGTAAAGGAGAACTGCCAATGACACCAAAAGAGATTGCGCTGGAGTGCGTTCGTGCCCTGGACGCCAAAAAGGGCCGGGACATCAAGCTGCTGGAGACGGGGGAACTGACCACGCTTGCAGATTATTTTGTCATCTGTTCCGCCACCTCCACCACCCAGATCAAGGCCCTGGCGGACGCCTGTGAGAAGGCGCTCAAGGACGCGGGAGAGCCTCCCCACCACATTGAGGGCCACCGGGGCGGCACCTGGGTGCTGCTGGATTTCTCCAGCGTGGTGGTGCACATCTTCAACGAGGAGGCCCGGAAGTTCTACGACCTGGAGCGCCTGTGGAGCGATGCCGTGCCCATGGATCTGAGCGGTGTCCTGACACAGGACTAGGGCCTCCTGGGCCCCGCAGAGCGGAACGGCGCCTGCGCCGAACAAGCGTTTTGGCTTGGCCAAAACCTTGCTGCGGGGCGGATTCACTTCGCAGCGCAGGTGAAATAGGCGGCCGGGCTCCCGCAAAAGCGCAGCTTTTGCGGGACGGCCCGGAAGTTCTACGACCTGGAGCGCCTGTGGAGCGACGCCGTGCCCATGGATCTGTCCGGCGTGCTGACCGAGAATTAAATCAGATGGGGCCCGGCGGAGTTCCGCCGGGCCCCATGTCTGTTCGGAACGTTTTTTTGTCCCAGGGGAACCAAACCGCCCGCCCGTGCATCTATAGAGTGTCCGGACAAGGAAAGACGAGGTGAGCACATGGAACAGACCAGGGAAGGCGTGGACCGGGCATCGGCGCGGGAGGAATTTGCCGCGGCGGTGACCGAGCACAGCCGCGGCATGTTCCGGGCGGCCCGGAGCATTCTGGACAGCGACGCCGACGCGGAGGACGCGGTGGGCGAGGCCGTCCTGCGGGCCTGGCAGGTCTGGGACCGCCTGCGGGCCCGGGGAGCGGTCCGCGCCTGGCTGCTGAAGATCGCGGTCAACTGCGCCTATGAACAGCGGCGGAGGGGCGGCCGGGTGATCTATACCGACGAGCTGGAGCCGCTGGCCGGCGGCGCGGAGGACGCGTACCCCGGCGGCCTGTGGGAGGCGGTGCTCTCCCTGCCGGAAGAGCAGCGGGCTGCCGTGACCCTCTACTACTACGAGGATTTGCCCGTGGCGGAGGTCGCCCGGGTGCTGGGGGTGGCCCAGGGAACGGTGAAGTCCCGGCTGGGCCGGGCCCGCCAGCGGCTGAAGGAGCGATTGCGGGAGGAGGACGAAGCATGAACCGATTGGATGAGCGGTTGAAAGAGCGGGCCCGGCGGGAGGACTGCCCGGTTCCGCAGGGCTTTGACGGGCGTATGGACGCCATTTTGGAGGGGCTGCCGGAGGGACGGAGGAGGCCCAGCCCCCGCCGGCTCCGCCGGTGGGCGGCGGCTGGGGTCCTGGCGGCGGCCCTGTGCGTGGGCGGCGTGGCGGCGGCCTCCGGCGTGCTGGAGCTGATCGCCCGACCCGGCGGCTTCGGCGGCGCGGCGGAGGGGTTCCAGCCTTATTCCGCCGAGGTGGGGGCATCGGTCACCGACCAGGGCTACACCCTCACCCTGGAGGGCATCGGCGTGGACGAGGCGTTTATCACCCTCTATGCCACCATCACCGGCGAGGAGCCGATCCCCAATTGGGGCGGCGAGGAGGAGACGGGACCCGCGGTCTGGCCTCTGAACCTTCGGGCGGAGGGCCGTGAGCTGGAGGCCTGGGGAGCACAGACGGAATGGGAACGACTGGACAGCCATGCCATTAAGCTGACCCAGCGTTGCCCGGTGATGACCGTCCTGCCCGCCGTTGTGGAACTGGAGGTATATACCGACCAGTTGGTTCCCCGAGTACGGGGGAACTGGAGCCTTGATCTGTTGGTGGATAAAACCGCCCCCGATGGGGAGAGTCTGGTGGCGGAGCCGAACCAGACCTTTACGGTGGACGGACAGCGCATCACCGTGGAGAAGGTGGCGGTGGCTCCCTCCGGGGGAGGGCTGGTGCTGAGTACCAAGAGTGACCGCCCCTTTACCCATTTCATCCTGCGGGACGACCAGGGAACGGTGCTGCCCCACAGTTATTACGGCCTTGTGTCCGGCGGCCTTCGCGCCCTCTCCAATTTCTATGAATTTCAGGGCGGCCGCACCAACATGGCCTCCCTCACCCTGGTGCCCTGGGCGGCGGACGGCGGCACGCACCGGGTGTCCGGCAGCCTGGACGCCCTCCCGCTGACCGACGAGGGGGCGGACAACGGTTATACTCTCCTGTCACTGGATGTGGGAGAGGAGCAGGCAACGGCGGTGTTCCGTGAAGAGGGAATTCTGGGGCTGAGCGACGAGTACACCCCGGACTTCGGCCTGCTGGATGCTGACGGGGCGGAGCTGGCCCTGGGCGGCGCCAAGGAATGGGAACGCGATAAGGAAACCGGGAACTGGATTGTGACTTGGAGCTACCCGGAAATGCAGGCGGAGCAGGTCGCGGGCGTGTGCTTCTGGCAGCCTAACTGTATGCTGCTGGAGGACGAAGCGGTAACCATCCCGCTGAACTGAACACGGGGACACAGGCCAGCGGCGGGCGGGGGAATTCCCCCACCCGCCGCTTTTTGCAGCCTATTTCGATGGAAACGTGTGTATTCTTATATTGAGTAAAGAGAAACGGCCGTGCTGCCGTGGAACGGAAAGAGGCGGCCTCTGAACCGTTCAGGAGCAGATGCGCTCCAGCAGGGCCGTCAGCTCCGCCGCCTGCTCCAGGGCGTCGGAATAGCGCCGCCTGTCCTGGTAGACGCGCCCCTGGCTGTTCACGCCGAAGGAGCGCCCCGTCTCTGCCCGGTCGGGATAGACCGTGACGGCATAGGCGGCGGGGGCGATGGGGACGCAGCCGCCGCTGCGGCCGACCATCACCTGCCGGAGGGACTCGCCCTCCGCTGCGTCCACCCGCTCTCCCGGGGTGGTTGGGCGTAGAAATCAGAAGGCGGCCCCCGGCCCGATGGCCAGCACGGCGGCCGCCGGCACGGCCGGGACGATACCGACAATCTGCATACGCCGGCTTCCCCTCTGCGCCCACGTTCCCTTCCTTGTTATCCCCGCCCTATCCGCACCGCGGGGAAAAGTCAAGCCGCGGGGAAAAGTCAAGCATAACCCTTGCAAATCAGGGCTTTTTCGATTATAATAGCACAGACTGTACGCCCCGGAGGGGCCGATGATAGATCGAAAGAAAGCGTGAGAGAGTTGAAGTACGATTTCGCCCGCATCGAACCCAAATGGCAGAAGAAGTGGCTGGAGGAGAAGACCTACCACTGTGAAAACCACAGTAATAAACCGAAGTTTTACGGCCTGGTGGAGTTTCCCTACCCCTCCGGACAGGGCCTGCACGTGGGCCATGCCAGGCCTTATACCGCCATGGACGTGGTGGCCCGCAAGAAGCGCATGGACGGCTACAACGTCCTGTTCCCCATGGGCTACGACGCCTTCGGCCTGCCCACGGAAAACTACGCCATCAAAAATCACATCCACCCGGCCAAGGTGACCCACGACAACATCGCCAACTTTACCAAGCAGCTGCAGATGCTGGGCTATTCCTTCGACTGGGACCGGGTGATCAACACCACCGATCCGGAGTATTACAAGTGGACCCAGTGGATCTTCCTTCAGCTCTACAAGCACGGTCTGGCCTACAAGACCACCATGCCGGTGAACTGGTGCACCTCCTGCAAATGCGTGCTGGCCAACGAGGAAGTGGTGGAAGGTGTGTGCGAGCGCTGCGGTGCCCCCGTCATCCGCAAGGAGAAGAGCCAGTGGATGCTCAAGATCACCGAGTACGCCCAGCGCCTCATCGACGATCTGGACGGGGTGGATTTCATTGAGCGGGTGAAGATCCAGCAGAAGAACTGGATCGGCCGGAGCACCGGCGCGGAGGTGACCTTCCAGGCCACCACCGGGGATGAGATCGTTGTCTTCACCACCCGGCCGGACACCCTGTTCGGCGCCACCTATATGGTCATCTCTCCGGAGCATCCGTACGTGAAGCAGTGGGCGGACAAGCTGGAGAACCTGGACGAGGTCAGCGCCTATGTGGCTGCCGCCGCGCGCAAGTCCGACTTTGAGCGCACCGAGCTGGCCGCCGACAAGGAGAAGACCGGCGTACAGCTCCGGGGCGTGCGGGCGGTCAACCCGGTCAACGGCCGGGAGATCCCCATCTTCCTCTCGGACTATGTTCTGGCCTCCTACGGGACCGGCGCCATCATGGCCGTGCCCGCCCACGATACCCGTGACTGGGCCTTTGCCAAGAAGTTCGGCTGTGAGATCATCGAGGTGGTCTCCGGCGGCGAGGACGTGCAGAAGCAGGCATTTACCGCCAAGGACGACACCGGTATTCTGGTCAACTCCGGCTTCCTGGACGGCCTGACGGTACGCGAGGCGATCCCTGTCATCACCCGCTGGCTGGAGGAAAAGGGCATCGGCCACGAGCAGGTGAACTATAAGCTGCGCGACTGGGTCTTTTCCCGTCAGCGCTACTGGGGCGAACCCATCCCCATGGTCTGGTGCGAAACGTGCGGCTGGCAGCCCCTGCCCGAGAGCGAGCTGCCGCTGCTGCTGCCCGAGGTGGATTCCTACGAGCCCACCGACACCGGCGAGTCCCCGCTGTCCAAGATGACCGACTGGGTCAGTACCACCTGCCCCCACTGCGGCGCCCCGGCGAAGCGGGAGACCGATACCATGCCGCAATGGGCGGGCTCCTCCTGGTACTTTTTGCGGTATATGGACCCGCACAACCAAGAGGCCCTGGCCTCCCGGGAGGCGCTGGACTACTGGTCTCCGGTGGACTGGTACAACGGCGGCATGGAGCATACCACCCTGCATCTGCTCTACTCCCGCTTTTGGCACAAATTCCTTTACGACCTCGGCGTGGTCCCCACCAAGGAGCCCTATCAAAAGCGTACCAGCCACGGCATGATTCTGGGCGAGGGCGGCGAGAAGATGTCCAAGAGCCGGGGCAACGTAGTCAACCCCAACGACGTCATTGCCGAGTTCGGCGCGGATACCATGCGTCTTTATATCATGTTCATCGGCGACTTTGAGAAGGCCGCCGCCTGGTCGGCCAATGCCGTCAAGGGCTGCAAGCGCTTTTTGGATCGGGTGTGGAATCTGTCCGAGCAGCTTACGGAGCAGGCGGGATATTCCAAGGCCAACGAGAGCGGCCTCCACAAGACCATCAAGAAGGTGGCCGATGATATCGAGGCCATGAAGTTCAACACCGCCATCGCCGCGCTGATGGCGCTGGTCAATGATTTTTACGCCAACGGCTGCTCCCGGGGCGACTATGCCGCCCTGCTGCTCATGCTCTCCCCCTTCGCGCCCCATATGACGGAGGAGCTGTGGGAGGACCTGGGCTTTGCCGAAGCCCGGGGCGGCATGGCCTGTCAGCAGGCATGGCCCGCCTACGACGCGAGCAAGACCATTGCGGCCGAGGTGAACATGGCAGTGCAGGTGGGCGGCAAGCTGCGCGCCACGATCACCGTGCCTCTGGACAGCGAGCAGGACGCCGTGGTGGCCGAGGCCCAGAAGGACCCCAAGGTCCGGAAGTTTACCGACGGGATGGAGATCGTTAAGGTCATCCTGGTCAAGAATAAACTGGTCAACCTCATCGTCAGGCCGAAGCGATGAGCCCGCATCAGGGAATCCATCATATCTCCCTCAAGACGCAGGGCGAGGCGCAGTTCCAGCAGGTGCTGGCCTTCTACCGGGACGTGCTGGGCTGCCCCCTGGTCCGGACCTGGGGCGCCGGCGGGAACAGCGGCGCCATGCTGGATCTGGGCAACACCCTGCTGGAGGTCACCGCCAACGGCGCGCCCGGCCTGAAGAAGGGGCTGTTTGGGCACATTGCCTTCGCTGCCGCGGATGTGGACGCGCTGGCGGAGCGGGTCCGGGCGGCGGGACGGCCGGTATGGATGGGGCCTGTGGATCAAAACCTGGGCGGCGGCTATCCCATCCGCATCGCATTCTGCACCGGGCCGGCCGGCGAGGACATCGAGTTTTTTCAGGAACGCTGACGGAGGCAAAATGTCCTCTTGACAAGCAGGCGTATCGCGCATATAATGATACTGTTAAAGCCATATCTATGTGGCCCTTTGGCGGCGGGTGTCCGCCGTCTCGGAGGGAGGGGAAGTCAATGTCGGAAGTCCATGTAAAGGACGGCGAGTCCTTGGAGAATGCACTCAAGCGTTTCAAGCGCAACTGCGCCAAGTCTGGTGTTCTGGCCGAGGTTCGTAAGCGTGAGCACTATGAGAGCCCGAGCGTCAAGCGCCGCAAGAAGTCTGAGGCCGCCCGCAAGAACCGCAAGAAGTTCTATTAAGAGCAGTAAACCCCGCGCCGTTTGGCGCGGGGTTTTGTTATGCCGGACGGGGCGCCGTCAGCGCAGGATCTCTTCCAGCAGGTCCTCCACCTGAGGATAGGCCAGCACCGCGTCGGCGATGTTCAGGCTGCGGGCGATCTGCAGTTTTTTTCGAATGGAGCCGGCGTCGTCGAACAGCACGAAATGCGCGCCATTCTGCCGGGACATGTAGGTGAAGTAGTGGGCGCACAGCTCATTGGAGAAGAAGACCGAGGGGGCACGCTCCGCAATGCGCTTTTGCAGCTCCTCCCGGGTGAGCGGCATGCCCTGGCCGGTGGGGGAGGGGAGGTAGAAATCCTCGGCCACCCGCTCTACCGCCAGCGCCACCCGCTCCGCGCCATATTGCGCCGCCGCGTCCTGGAGCCGCTGCTGGAGGGAGCCGCCGGAGAGGGAGGAGGGGATGAGCACCTTGGCCTTGTCGGAGGAGCCGCCGTAGGCCTCAGTCACATACAGCGGCCAGCCCCGCCGGTGGAGCATATTCCCCAGGTCGTGGATCACCTGGGCCAGCAGTTGGAGGGGACGGCCCTCGAAGTCGCAGATGACCCCGTCCAGGCCCCGGGCGGAGCATTCCCGCAAGACCTCCTGACAGAAGGGGCCCGCTTCCCCGCCGCCGGAGAAGCCGGTATTGTCCACCACCATCAGACCGCCCCGAACGGAGACGGGCATGCTGGCGCGGAACAGGTGAGGACCGCCCCCCACCCGGTAGGCCACGTGGCCCACCGGGAGACCGAAGCGCCCGGCCGCCCGGCTGTCCGCCGGCGGCGCGGTCAGGATCAGGTTGGATTTGGATAACATACTGAAAGGTACCCCCTTGTCCATGTTGTGAGAAACGTGTATAATCACTGATATGCGGACAAGTTCTGGAATAGAAGAGGTGAAGGGATGGGTTTTTCCCTGTTGGCCGATTGGGCCGGGAAGTGTATTTTTGAGATCGACCCGGCGGCGCTGGAGCGGCGGGGGATTCGCCTGCTGCTGGCCGACCTGGATAATACCCTGGTCCCCTACGGCGTGCCCGAACCCACGGAAGAAGTGCGGGCT
Source organism: Flavonifractor sp. DFI.6.63 (assembly GCF_024462255.1). Classification (NCBI taxonomy): domain Bacteria; kingdom Bacillati; phylum Bacillota; class Clostridia; order Eubacteriales; family Oscillospiraceae; genus Flavonifractor; species Flavonifractor sp. DFI.6.63. The sequence goes on from NZ_JANGBE010000008.1 coordinate 84,471, forward strand.
TGGGCGGCCGCGCTGGCGGGGCGGGGGGTGGAGCTTTTTGTGCTGTCCAACAACCGCCGTCCCCAGCGGCCGGAGCGCTTTTCCAAGGCGCTGGGGGTCCCGTTCCTCGGCCACGCGGGAAAGCCGAAGGTACGCTCCTTCGCTACGGCGATGGAGCGTATGGGCTGTACCCGGGAACAGACCGCGGTCGTTGGAGATCAGATCTTTACCGATATCCTGGGCGGGAAGCGGGCCGGAGTGACCACCCTGCTGGTGGAGCCGATCCGGCTTGCGGGCAATCCGGGGCGCTATCTGCGCTATGGGGTGGAGTGGCCCTTCCGCGTCTGGGCGAAAAGGAGAAAACGAGCATTATGAGCGCAAGATTCGGGCCGGCGGGCAACGCCGATTCCTTTCCGTACAAGTCCTCAGTGGATGCGCCCCGGTGGCTGAACGAGCTGGGCCTGGACTGCTACGAGTACCAGTGCGGCAAGGGGGTCAATGTGGGGGAGCAGACCGCCCGCAGGCTGGGCGCGGCGGCCCGGGAGGCGGGGATCGCCCTCTCGCTCCATGCGCCTTACTTCATCAACCTGGCCAATCCCGAGCCCGAGAGCCTGCAAAAGACCATCGGCTATATCGTCTCCGCCTGCCGGGCGGCAGACTGGATGGGGGCCGGGCGGGTGGTCGTCCATTCCGGGGCTCTGATGAAACGCAGCCGGCGGGCGGCGCTGGATATCGCGCGGTTGTCGCTCAAAGCGGTGCTTGCCGCCTGCGACGAGGCGGGCTTCGGCCATATCGCCCTGTGCCCCGAGACCATGGGCAAGATCAATCAGCTGGGGGACCTGGACGAGGTGCTGGAGCTGTGTACCCTGGACGAGCGGCTGGTGCCCACGGTAGACTTTGGACATCTGTATGCCCGTACGCTGGGCGGGCTGAGCGGACCGGAAGCCTGCGCGGCCATCCTGGACCGCATCCGGGCGGTGCTGGGAGAGCAGCGGGCCGCCGGTTTCCACAGCCACTTTTCCAAGATCGCGTTCACCCCCAACGGCGGGGAAAAGATGCACCTTACCTTTGCGCAGACCGATTTCGGTCCCGAACCGGAGCCCCTGATGGCGGAGGTAGCACGCCGGGGCTGGAGTCCCACCTTCATCTGCGAAAGCGCCGGCACTCAGGCGGAAGACGCGCTGAGGATGAAACGGATGTATCAGGCCCGCTTGTCATATGCGCCCCAACGCCCCTGAGACGGGCCGGTAGACACGGGACCGGCCGGAGATCGAAAAAACGCCAAGGATTTGAATATGATCAGAAAGGAAGAACTAGGATGAACCATCTCAAACAAATTGCAGCCGGGCTGGACGAGTACGGCCTGGACGCCATGCTGGTTACCAGCGCCCCCGGCGAGTTCTACGCCGTCGGATTCCATGGGGAGGGCGCAGTGGTGGTGACGAGCGGGGAGTGCCGCTACTTTACCGATTCCCGCTATATCGAGGCGGCGGAAAAGCAGGTTGCCGGGGCCCATATCACCATGACCGACCGCAGCAAGAACATTCAGGCGCTGGTAAAGGGCGCGGTGGAAGAGCTGGGCGTGAAAAAGCTGGGGTTTGAGGACGGCTATATGACCGTGGCCCAGTACAACCGGTACGCCGGGGACCTCCCCTGCGCGCTGACGCCTGCCAATCAGCTTATTTCCAAACTGCGCGCCGCCAAGGATGCCGAAGAGATCGAACTGATGAAGAAGGCGCAGGAGATCACCGACAAGGCCTTTTCAGAGATCATCCGGTTTATCCGCCCCGGCATGACCGAGCGGGAAATCGCCGCCAGACTCCAGTACGACATGCTGCGCCTTGGCGCGGATGAGATGTCCTTCGACCCCATTGTGGTCACCGGCCCCAACGGCAGCCTGCCCCATGGGATTCCCGGGGACCGGAAGGTGGAGCCGGGCAGCTTCATCACTATGGATTTTGGCTGCAAGTACGGCGGTTACTGCTCCGACATGACCCGTACCGTGGCGGTGGGGGAACCCACGCAGGAGATGCGCAAGGTCTATGACACGGTGCTCCGGGCCCAGCGGGCGGGCATTGCCGCCACCCGCGCCGGCGTGCCGGGCAAGCAGATCGACGCCGCCGCCCGCAAGGTCATCGAGGAGGCGGGGTACGGGCCGTATTTCGGTCATGGCTACGGCCACAGCGTGGGCATTGAGATCCATGAGTCGCCCAATGCCAATACCGCCGACGAGACCCCCATGCCGGTCGGGGCCGCCGTGTCCGCCGAACCGGGTATCTATCTGCCCGGCCGCTTCGGCGTACGCATCGAGGATGTGGTGGTCATGACCGAGGACGGCTGCGAGATCCTCACAAAATCGCCCAAAGAGCTGATTATCCTGTAAAAACCCTTGCCAACAAGGGAATAATGGAGTAAAATAGCATAGCTAAAATATGCGAAACCTTGTTTTGGAGGATGAATACCAATGCCGACGATTACTGCCAGTGATTTCCGCAACGGCGTGACCTTCGAGATGGATGGTCAGGTCATGCAGGTGGTCGAGTTCCAGCACGTCAAGCCCGGTAAGGGCGCGGCCTTTGTCCGCACCAAGATGAAAAACGTCATTACCGGCGGCGTGACCGAGACCTCCTTTAACCCTACCGCCAAGTTCGAAAGCGCCTATGTGGACCGCAAGGATATGGAGTACAGCTATAACGACGGCGACCTGTACTACTTCATGGATCCCGAGACCTATGACCTGATCCCCATCGGAAAGGATACCCTGGGCGACAATTTCCGTTTCGTCAAGGAGAACATGTCCTGCAAGATCAACTCTTACAAGGGCAAGATCTTCGCTGTGGAGCCCCCCACCTTTGTGGAGCTGGAGGTCACCGAGACCGATCCCGGCTTCAAGGGCGATACCGCCACAAACGTGACCAAGCCCGCCACTCTGGAGACCGGCGCCGAAATCAAGGTGCCCCTGTTCATCAACCCCGGCGACAAGATCAAGATCGATACCCGTACCGGCGAATATCTGGAGCGCTGCAAGGCCTGATCATCCGCTTTGGCGGTACGAAGGCAGAACCGCTCCGGCGGGTGTCGGAGGCCCCGCAGCGCGGGGCGCGCCGTATGGCGCGGACAAGCGTTTGCCGCAGGCAAAACCTTGGCGCAAGGCGGAATTTACTTCCGCCGCGCAAGTAAAAAGCAGGGCTCCCATACAAAGCCATGACCTGTATGGGATTCACCCGCACCGGCGAATATCCGGAGCGCTGCAGGGCCTGAGCCGGCAGCGGCAGAGCACGGGCCTGACCCGTAAGGCGGCGGCGTGACGCCGCCGTCAATAAAAGGAGAAAAGTATGACTATTTCTGAAAAGGTCGCATACCTGAAGGGGCTGGCCGAGGGCCTGGCCATCGACACCGAGAAGTCCAAGGAGGGAAAGCTCATCTCCGTGATGATCGGCATCCTGGAGGAGATCGGTCTGTCGATTGAGGATCTGGAGGAGAACACCGTAGCTCTGGGCGAGGAGATCGACGCGCTTTCCGACGACCTGTCCGAGGTGGAAGAGGCCGTCTTCGAGGAGGACGACGAGGACGAGGACGACGACTGCTGCTGCGAGGACGATTTTTTTGAGACCGAGTGCCCCAACTGCGGGGAGACGCTGGTCATCGACGCATCCGTGCTGGAGGAGGGCGTGATCCAGTGCCCCAGCTGCAAGGAGAAATTTGCGCTGGATCTTTCCGACGAGTGCTGTGACGAGTGCTGTGACGACGGCTGCGACTGCGGCTGCGGCTGTGAACACGACCACGACGAGGAATAACACGTAAGCCAACGAGCGCCCCGGAGTATTCCGGGGCGCTCGTTCTGGTCTGTTCGCTCCAGCCGTCTTCCGCGCGCGGCGGTTTTGTCAGCCGCTCCCGATCATCCGGGGCCTTGATCCTGCAGAGGACTTTGGGGAAGGCGGTAAAGCGCACCCATACGTGTGCCCGGATGGGTGCGGGCTCGGCCCGCGCTGTCGGCTCCCCCGGCCGCTGTTTCAGGAGAATTGGAAGTAGGAGGCGCCGGGAGGCGGACAAAAAGGGAAGGGGCCGAACGGATGGAGGGAAAGATATCCCGGCCGGCGGGGAATTCTTTTTGGAAACGGATTGCACCCGCACGACGGCGGTAGTATAATCTCTACGATATGCAATTTTTTCGAACGTAAGCAATGAACAAATAGGCGGTAGAAGGTATATGAGGACACAGGCGGAGCAAGAACGAAAAACACTGGAGGACGTGGCCCCGGGGGAGCGGGGCGTGATCCTCAAGGCGGGAAATGAACGGGGCGCCGTCAAGCGGCGGCTGGTGGATATGGGCCTGACGCCCGGCACTGAGATCACGGTGCGCAAGGTGGCGCCCTTCGGGGATCCCATCGAGGTCAATCTGCGGGGCTACGAGCTCTCCCTGCGCAAGCAGGACGCGCACCAGATCCTGATGGCCACCGGCGCGGAAGGGGAGGCCTTTGCCGATACCCGCAGGCAGCGCATCGGTATGGTGCAGCATCTGCCGGACGAGGAGGCGCTGCGCCGCATGAGCGCCGACCACGCCCACGAGGCGGCGGAGCACGGCGGCGTGCCGGATTATGCCAGTCACGATACCCGGGAAATGAAACTGGCTCTGGTGGGCAATCCGAACTGCGGCAAGACCACGCTGTTCAACGCCCTTACCGGCTCCAACCAGTATGTGGGCAACTGGCCCGGCGTCACGGTGGAGAAGAAGGAGGGCAGGGCGGACGTAGATGGCAAGGCGCTCACCGTGGTGGATCTGCCCGGCATCTACTCCCTGTCGCCCTATTCCATGGAGGAGATCGTGGCCCGGGACTTCATCGTGGGCGAGCACCCGGACGCCGTCATCAATATTGTGGACGCCACCAATATTGAGCGCAATCTGTACCTGACGGCCCAGCTGCTGGAGCTGGAACGCCCCATGGTCATTGCCCTGAATTTTATGGACGAGGTCGAAAAGCACGGCGACCGGATCGACGTGGCGCGGCTTTCCCAGGCCCTTGGAGTACCGGTGATCCCGATCACCGCCCGCTCCGGGAAAAACGTCAAGGAGCTGCTGCGGCGGGCCCATCAGCAGATGCATGTGGGCGTTACCGTAGAGCCCGACGATCTGTACGACGATTTTACCCATCAGATCCACCACAAGGTGGGCGAGTTGATCCACGACAAAGCCTATGCCGCCAAGGTACCGGCACACTGGGCCGCCATCAAGCTGATTGAGGGAGACGAGCTGGTGGAGCAGGCGCTGGGCCTGGACGAGGCCGCCAAGACGCAGCTGGAAGCGGTATGCCGGGAGTATGAGGGGGCCTACGCTCTGGGCGACCGGGAGACCCTCATCGCCGACGCGCGGTATCAGTTCATCCAGCGGGTGGTGGCCCACTGTGTGAAGAAGGGACGGCCGCTGGGGGAGCCGACCCTTTCCGACAGGATCGACTCCATCGTCACCCATAAATTCCTGGCCATTCCCGTGTTCCTGCTGATGATGCTGTGTATGTTTGCCCTCACCTTCGGCCCCGGCCAATTGCTCTCCGATGGGGTAGATACCCTGATCGGCGGCTATTTTGCCGGCTTTGTCCGTGCCGGACTCACCGCCGCCGGGGTGGCGCCCTGGGTGGAGGCCCTTCTGGTGGACGGAGTGATCGCAGGGGTGGGCGGCGTGCTCACCTTCCTGCCTCAGATCGCGATCCTGTTCCTGTTCCTCTCCTTTCTGGAGGACTCCGGCTATATGGCCCGGGCGGCCTTCATCATGGACCGGCTGCTGCGGCGCTTCGGCCTCAGCGGCAAGGCCTTTATCCCCATGCTGATGGGCTTTGGCTGCACGGTGCCCGCGGTGATGGGGGCCCGCACCATGGAGAACGAAAAGGACCGGCGTATGACCATCATGCTGGTGCCCTTCATGTCCTGCTCCGCCCGTCTGCCCGTATACGGGCTGCTCACCGCGGCCTTTTTCCCGCGGTACGGCGGCGCGGTGGTCTTTTCCCTGTACCTGCTGGGCCTGCTCTTTGCCATCGCTTCGGGGATCCTCCTCAAAAAGTTCGTCTTCAAGGGGGAGCCCGCCGCCTTTGTGCTGGAACTGCCGCCTTACCGCCTGCCCACCCTGAAAAATATCTCCCTGCACGTGTGGGAGAAGGTAAAGGGCTTTTTGGTCAAGGCGGGCACCCTGATCCTGGCCATGAGCGTGCTGCTGTGGTTCCTCCAGGCGTTTGGCGTGGAAAACGGCGCCTTCGGCATGGTGGAGGACGCCAGCCGCTCCCTGCTGGGATACGTGGGCTCCCGGATCGCGCCGGTGCTGATCCCCCTGGGGTTCGGCACCTGGCAGGCGGCCGTGGCCCTGCTGTCCGGATTGGTAGCCAAGGAGATGGTCGTCTCCTCCATGAGCATGCTTTACGGCTTCTCCGTCACCGCCGGCGGCGCAACGGTGGCCGCGGCGCTGAGCTCCACGTTCCAGAGCCCGGCGGCCGCCTACGCCTTCCTGGTGTTCGTCCTGCTGTATGTCCCCTGCGTGGCGGCGGTATCCACCATCCGCAAGGAGATGAACTCCCTCAAATGGACCCTGGCCTCCGTTGCCTGGCAGATCGGGGCGGCTTACCTGGGGTCCTTCCTGGTCTATCAGATCGGAAGTCTGATCCTGAAGGTGCTGTAACATGAAGTATGTCATTTACATCGGCGTGGCGGTTTTGATCCTGTGGGCGGCGGCCTACCTGATCTACCGCTTCCATCAGCGGCTCAGGGGCAAGCGGGGCTGCGGCTGCGGCGGCTGCTCCAGCTGTCCACACACGTATTGCCGCCACCGGAAGAAACCATAGGGCGGGGCGTGTACCCGCCGCCGCGGATCAGGAGGTTTTTATGAACGAAAAGCAGGCGCGGCTTCAGGAATGGATCACAGACAGTCCGAATATCGTATTTTTCGGCGGCGCGGGCGTGTCCACCGAGAGCGGCATTCCGGATTTCCGCAGTGTGGACGGCCTGTACAACCAGCAGTATCCCTATCCGCCCGAGACAATTTTGAGCCGCACGTTTTTTGAGCGTTCCCCAGAAGAATTCTACCGGTTTTACCGCGATAAAATGCTCTTTCCCGACGCCAGGCCCAACGCCGCCCATTGGAAGCTGGCGGAGCTGGAGCGGGCGGGAAAGCTCTCCGCGGTGATCACCCAGAACATCGACGGACTTCACCAGGCGGCGGGGAGCAAAAACGTGTACGAGCTGCACGGCAGCGTCCACCGCAATTTCTGCAGGAAGTGCCGCCGGTTCTACGATCTGAAGTTCGTGCTGCGCAGTCAGGGCGTACCTAGGTGCCCGGCCTGCGGCGGGATCATAAAGCCTGACGTGGTGCTCTATGAGGAGCCGCTGGACCAGCAGACCATGGAGGCGGCCCTGCTGGCCATTGCCCGGGCGGACCTGCTCCTCATCGGCGGGACCTCTCTGGCGGTGTACCCGGCGGCGGGCCTGATCCGCTATTACCAGGGGCGGCATCTGGTGCTCATCAACAAAAGCCCCACGCCCTACGACAAGAACGCCGATCTGGTGATCGCGGGACCCATCGGGGCCATCCTGGGGGAGATCCGGGTTTAGTGAAACGGCGGGAAAAAAGGAGATGGCCGGGACCATCTCCTTTTTCTTCGGTAAAAATTTATTGAATAACGATAAAAAAGAATTGACAATCAATATAATGCATGCTATCCTTTCTGAGAGAGGTGAGAAGATGGATATGACCGGAGTACAAAAGCTGGCGAGGGTATTGAACGTCCTGGTGACCATCACGTTTGTGTGCAATCTGCTCTCCCTGCTGTTGGTGCCGGGGCTGAGCATGACCCGAGGAGCGGAGGGCCTGCTGAGTCTCACGCCCTATGAAAATCTGCTGGAGGTTCCGCTGCGTCTTGCGGTGGTCTTTGCAATGAGTTGGGGATGGGTATGGTCCTCGGACGTTTACAGCGTCGTCCTCACCTTGTTCCTCCTGTTCTGCGGAGTGTGTACGGCGGTGATCCTCTGGCAGGGGCGGCGGGTGCTCGGGACCGTTATCTGCCGGACCCCCTTCTGCCGGGAAAACGGCGTCAGCATGCGCCGGGCGGCCCTGTGCTGTTTTCTGATCTCCGCCGCCGCGCTGGCACGGGTGGTGTGGGGGCTGTTTTACTACCGCTCCGCCGCTCCGCTGCTCACCTATAACGCCCTGTTTGTCCCCATCTTCCTGATGGCGGGCCTTTTGTGCATGGTCATGTCCGCCCTCTTCCGTCAGGCCGCCGAACTGAAGGAAGAGAATGACCTGACCATTTAAGGGGGCGGAACGATGGCGATCATGGTCAATCTGGACGTCATGATGGCGAAACGGAAGATGAGCCTGAACGAACTGGCCCAGCGGGTGGACCTGACCCTGGCCAACCTGTCCATCCTGAAAAACAACCACGCCAAGGCGGTGCGCTTCACGACCCTGGAGGCCATCTGCAAGGCCCTGGACTGTCAGCCGGGGGATATTCTGGAATATGTGCCCGATGATGCGGGAAAACGCTCTTAGGAAAGGGGAAATACGACATGGGTTATGCCTGGCTCAATCTGGGCAGTCTGGCGTTGGGAGGGATCGCCTGGGCCCTGCCGGTCGCCGCCCTGGTCCGGAGGGATAAAGCTACCCGCCGGGAAGCGGCCGTATGCTCTGCCGCCAGCGCAGCCTCCTGTTCGCTTGCTTTGTGCCTGGTGGTCTTCTACCTGGGCCATCTGGCCGACAGCCGGGACTGGTCCGCGCTGTTGGACACGGCGGGCGCGTTCCGGCTGTGCACCGGGGGGCTTTTCCTGGGGACTCTGCTGCTGAATGCGCTGGCGCTGGCCGGTCACCCCTGGCGGAGGGGCGGAGCGGGTGCGCATGAAACGGCGTAACGGCTGCGCGGCGCTGCCGCCGCTGTTGCTGTTGCTGGCGCTGTGCGGCTGTTCGGGCTCCCGGGCGGATTATGTGGGACGGCAGGTGGGCCTTGACCTGCCCCGGACGGAGTCGGTGACCTATCAGGACAGCCATGGCGGGTTCCACGGGGACGGCCTGCTGTTGGTGGAGCTGGCCTTCGCTCCGGAGGACGCCCCGTCGGTGGAGGACGGCATCCTCCGCCGGGGCGACCTGTGGAATGAGGGGCCGTTTGACGATTATCTGGGCGGCATCCTGTACGAAGGCGGCCCGGCGGGGGAGGGCGGCTGGCCCAGGGGGAACGACAACTGCTACTGGTACTTCCGGGACCGTCAGCAGGATGAACGCCCCCTGAACCGGCGGGGCTCCTGGAATTATACCGCGGCCCTCTACGATGCCCAAAGCGGCACCCTCTACTATCTGGAATTCGATACCTGAAAGGAGATGCCGGATGCGACGCTTTGCATGTGAGCGATGGTTCCGGGGAACGCTTGTTCCCGTGCTGCTGCTGGGATGGCTGCTGCTGCCCGTACTGTTCCAGACCCGGATGGGATTTCAAAGCGGCGCCCGCTGGGCCTGGGAGTGGAGCTATTTTGCCCTGACGGCGCTGGCCGCGGCCGGACTGCGGCGTTACCGGTGGAATGGGCGGGGCGGGCTGTGGTGCGCGCTGCTCTCGCCCGCTGCGGCGCTGGGCGCCGCCTTTTGCCAGAATGTTCTGCTGGGCGGGGCGCTGGCAGTACTGGCAGTGGCCCTGCTGGTGCGCGCCCGTCTGCCGCTGCTGCCACGCCTGCTGTCCGCTGCGGCGTTGGTCCCGCTGTGTGCGTGGGTACTGCTGTCCATCCTGGTCCTGCCGCTGGGCGCAACGGCGCGCTATCTGGTAGACGATCCGGCGGGCGCGCCGCGGCAGTATGCCGAGGTTACCATAGTGGCCCCCGGAGCAATGGGCCGGGTACGCTACCATGCGGTGGAGCAGTACGCCCTGGTGGAACTGGATCCGGTGGCTCGTCTCTCCTGGGTCACCGGGCGGGATTCCGCCCCTTCCGGGAGCGGGACCTACGGCTATCTGGTGCGGGACTATCTCAGCGGCACAGCGCCAGTTTTTCCGACCGGGTCAGGCGCTTGATGGCGGCCTCCCGGCGCAGCGCCGCGGACCGGTCGGCACAGGCTTCCCGATAGACCACCTCCACCGGACCATGGCTGCGGGTGTATTTGGCGCCCTTTCCCGCGTTGTGGAGGGCGCAGCGGCGCTCCACGTCGGTGGTGCTGCCGGTATAAAGAGAGCCGTCCCGGCAGCGCAGCATATAGACCCAATAAGACACGAACCGTTCCCCTCACCAGATGACCGCCGCATCCTCCCGAAGGGGGAGCGACTGGAAGATATGATTCACCGCCGCTTCATAGGCGGCCGGGTCGGCCGCCTTGCGCAGGGCCTTGGCCTGGCCCGCCCCGTCCTGAAACAGGCCCAGCAGATAGGACCAGAATTCCTTCATCCGCAGGGTGGCGTTGCGGCGGCTGCCGAAGGCCTGCGCATAACCCGCGTAGAGTTCGTCGTGGAAGGCGCGCAGCGCCCCGCGGTCTGCGCCCGGTCCGCCCCGGGCCTTGGAGAAAAGCGCCGGGTCGGCCACGGCCCCCCGGCCCGCCATCAGGGCCGTTACGCCGGGAAAGCGCCGGATCAGGGCGGCGCAGTCCGCCGCCGTGACCAGGTCCCCATTGTAGCACACCGGGGCGCGGCAGCTTGCCAGTGCGGCGGCAAAGGCGTCCAGCCGTGGCTGATTCCGGTAAAAGTCCTTCTGCACCCTAGGGTGGATGATCAGCTCGCAGACGGGATAGCGGTTGAAAAGCTCCAGCAGAGGGAAAAATTCCTCCGGGTCCCTCAGGCCGAGCCGGGTTTTGATGGAGACGGGGATGCCGGCACGGGCATAGATGCCGTCCAGCAGGCGCTCTAATTCCTCCCTCCGCCCCAGAAGGCCCGAGCCCTTTCCCTTGGCCACCACCGTGCCGGAAGGACAGCCCAGATTCAGGTTGACCTCCCGATAACCCAGGTCTGCCAGCACTCCGGCGGCCCAAAGAAAATCATCCGCGCTGCGGGTGAGCAGCTGGGGTACGGCGTACAGGCCCCGATTGTGCTCAGGCAGAAAATCGGAGGCCTCCCGGCGGGTGAAGGCGTGTTCCTGCCGGGGCGAAAGAAAGGGCATGAAGTACCGGTCCACCCCGGAGAACCAGTGGCGGTGGGCCTGGCGAAAGAGCCAGCCGGTCACCCCCTCCATGGGGGCGAAGTAGTAACGCATGTCGATCAGGTCCCTTTCCGCAGGATACGTACGGCTCTGGCCATGGGCACGCCGGAGCCGGGTCAGGCCCGGTAGTCTTTACTGATGAGCAGATGGACGTAATACTGGCGCAGGGAGGCGTAATGCCGGCGGACCGCCTGCTCGGCGGCGGCGGCGTCCCCGGCGGCGAGCTGCTCACAGATCGCCTTGTGCTCCTGACAGGAACGCTCCGAGAGGGTCATGTCGTGGAGGGAACGGGCGATAAAGCGCAGCTGCTGGTTGTGAAGCTGCTCATAGATGCCCTGCAAACGGTGGTTGCCGGCCTTTGCCACAATAAATTCATGGAAGCGCTGGTCCCATACGGAGGTCTCATAGGGATCGCCGCTGTCGATGGCCTGCCGGTTGCGCTGGATGATCCGGCCCAACGTCTCCAGAGCGAACGCGTCGGGGCGTTCGGCCCACAGACGAACGGCATAGAGCTGGCACAGCTCGATCAGGTCATAGACCTCCAGGATATCCTCCAGAGAGAAATCCGCCACGACCGTACCCTTGCCGGGCTGGTAGGAGAGAAACCCCTCAAAGGTGAGCTGCTGAAGGGCGTTTCGGATGGGGGAACGGCTGACCCCATAGATATCGCACAGTTTGCGTTCCACCATGACGGTGCCGGCGGGAAATTCATCGCGCAGGATGGCGTCCCGGATGAGCTTGTAGACTTGCTGCTGCTTGCTCTCCGGGGCCTGGACCAGCGCGTTGGTATCATGCTGAGTTGGCATTGGCTTGGCGCTCCTTTCCTGCTCCATCCGCAAAACCGGTTGGAATACCACAGGTATTCTGCCTTTGTACCATATTATACCGAAGACGCCGCCGCCTGTAAAGGTGAAAATCAGGCGCCCGCAGCGTGTGATTGACCTGAGGGCCGGAATGGGGTACAATAAAGGCAGTGTCGGACGTAATGCGGAGAGGAGGCGGCAGATTTGTTTGGCAGAATATTCAACCCGGAGAACGCCTTTTTCCGGACCGCGGACAAGCTGGCGGACCTGGTGATGCTGAGTTTGATGTGGGCGCTGTGCAGCATTCCGCTGGTTACCCTTGGCCCGGCGACGGCGGCGTTGTACGACGCGGCGGTCAAGATCTTGCGCCGCGGGGAGGCAGGGAACATTTACCAGCGCTTCTTCCATTCCTTTCGGCTCAATTTCAAGGTGGGCGCGCTTACTTCGCTTGCAGTGCTGGCGGCGGCGGTTCTGCTGTACGGCCTGGGAAATTTCCTTTACCGGCTGGCGATGACGGGGAAGGCGGGCGTGGTCCTTTACTATGCCTATCTGCTTTTGCTGCTTCTGCCCATCGGGATGATCAGCTATCTCTTCCCCGTGCTCTCACGGTTCACCTTCGGCGCGGGAGGACTGATCGGCACCTGCTGGAAACTGGCGCTGAACCATCTTCCTTCCACGCTGCTGCTGGGGCTGCTGACGGCGGCGGCCGCGTGGGCGTGTCTCTCCTTCTGGATCCCGGTGCTGGTTCTGCCGGCCGTGGCCGCGCTGCTGGCCTCTTTGCCGTTGGAGCGTATCTTCAGACCCTATCTGGAGCTCCCCGGCGGCGGGGAGACGGAGGAATAGACGGCGGCGGAAGGCCGCGGCCCGATGAAAGCCTGATCTGAAAAAGGATGGAGAATTGCCGTTTTGAGCAATTCTCCATCCTTTTTGGTTGGCGGTTTATTGATCAGATGAGATAAGCTGGCTTCCAGAACAGGGCCGTTATGGAATGGGCTTGGGGTTCGCCTGCGGTTGGACATAATCCAGATAGGCCTGACGGATGGATTTCAGATCCCGCTGGCGGATCAATACGCTCTCGCCGGTGGTCAAATGAAATTGGCGGTCGGCCTGGGCGATAAAGTCCATGTTGACCAGATAGCTCTGATGACAGCGGAGAAAACGGTTGTCGCTGAGTTCCGCCTCGATTTTTCCCAGCTTTTTATAGACGATGTAACAACTGCCGTCGCTGCGGTGGAGGATACACTTGGAGTTGGAGCTCTCTATGAACGTGATCTCGGTATACGGTACACGGACGATTCGCATCCGCTGCTGTACCTGGTACGTGCAGGTATCAAAATCCTGAAGGACGCGGTCCATACACCGGCACAGCTTATCGAAGCTGTGGGGCTTGAGCAGGTATCCGGCGGCCGCCACGTCATAGCTGTCCACCGCGAAATCAGCCGAGGCGGTCAGAAAAATGATCGCGCCGTCAAAACCAAGGGCGCGAAGCTTGTGCGCCGCGTCGATGCCGAGCAGGCCGTTCATATAGATATCCAGAAAGATGATATCAAACCAGCAGCCATCCTCTACGTCGCACACCAGATTGATGCCGCTGTTATATTGGGCCAATTTGTATTGAAATGGTTTTTGTGCGAAATAGATGTGTAGCAGTTCAACAATCAATTCACGGTCAAAGGCACTGTCGTCACAGACCGCGATGTGCATGAAAACACCTCCCGATTTGATGAAAGGGCAGGAATTGAACCACCAAAGCAAAACACACGATATTCCATATAATAGAAAATATGGTGTGCTTTTTCAACAAGATATTGTTGCTGCCGCAGGCCGAACTATGACAAATTCATCGACCAACGCCCTGTTTTCACCAAAAGCGTACAACCGGTGCCTGTTGTGCTAAGATAGGGACCAGAACAAAAGAAACCACAGAGAGGAGAAGCCATCATGGTTGCTTATCAGGCGGTTCAGGAGGAGTTCCATGATCACGACTTAGGCGTATATACTGCTTTTGGTGTGTGTGCCTATCAAATCGTAGAACAGCAGCAGGAACAGGTTGCATACATTCCGGACGTGTTTTTAAGCACAGAGACTGCCCAGCACTTCGTAGAGATTTGCAACCGGCTGCAGCTGGAAATCATCCACTTGCGCGAGGTGATTGAAGACGCGATTTTATAAAGGACCGGAAAAATCAGGGCGAACCACAGAAACGGTACTCCGAAACGGGATGGTTCCGTGCCAGAGTCCGTTCTCATTTTGTCATATTTCATATTATATCGCGTATTACGGCAGGACGCAATAAAAATTGCGTTATTTTCCAGCCGCTTTGCTGCCAAAACGTTTGCAATGCCAAAGCGCAGCAAAGTGGAGCGTTCCGACTGCGGGGGAGGCCGTCGGGTGCAGCGGATCAAATCCCGCAGACGCTGTGCGGAAAAGGATGGGTTTAAAAATCAGAAAAAAATGGTTGCAGCTGCAACCGTTTTTTTCTGATTTTGTGCTATACTATAAACAATCTTGTCCCATGGAAGGAGCGGAATCCATGCAGCAATTCAAACATCTTCCCATCAACCATACAGAACAGCTCTCCGGTATGGTCACATTCCAGCCGAACCGTGTGGTGAGCATGGCGCTTTCCCGGAATGAGCATTGCCAAATGACGCTGCTCGCCTTCGCTGATAAGGAGGGCGTCAGCGAGGAGAGCTATCCGGGAGACACCTTCTACTATGTTTTGGAGGGGGAGATGCCGTTACGGGTTAACGGCGCTTGCCACCTGCTCGGGGCCGGCGACTGTATGGCGGTGCCGGCGGGCACGCTGCACGCGGTGGGAGGCGGGCCCGCATTCAAGCTGCTGCAGATTACCGTGCAATAATCAAAAAAGTTGGAGGAAAACAGATGGAACAGCTCATCAAGAATTTGGACCGTGCGCAGCCTCTGCCGCTGAAAGAGCAGGTGGCTTACGAGAAGGGCAAGGTCGTCAGCCTCACCCTGACCCAGCGTCCCGGCGTGGGAATGACGTTGTTTGCCTTTGATGCGGGAGAAGGCATCAGCACCCATGCTGCGCCCGGCGACGCCATGGTTTATGTTTTAGACGGCGAGGCGCAGATCACGATCGGCGGCGCGGCGCATACGGTCCCGGCGGGCAGCGCCATTATCATGCCGGCCGGGATCCCGCATGCGGTGCAGGCGCGTACCCCATTCAAAATGCTGCTCACGGTTGTCAAAGCGAACTGAACAGAGCGGATCAACACGGAGACGGCTGTGCCCGGAGATACCTGGAGCACAGCTCGTTTCGTTTGAAACGCCGGGCGCGGACCGAAAAGGCGAAGGCGCCGGCCTGCGCCCGGCGGTTTACTCGGCCCGGGCCTTCCAGCAAGGGGCTGCCGCCTTCTCCCGGATCAGATGGGTAACAATGATATCGATGAATTCAATGGGTTTGGGCGGGTCGTTCAAGGGCCGGCAGGCCAGTTCTTCCAGATAGGCCCGGTTGGATTTCCATGCCGCCTTGACGGCCGTACGTATATCCCGTTCCACACGCTTCCAGTTCGTATTGAAATGACTGGCTACGTCAGGATAAAGGCACTTGGTCACCAGAAAAAAGTAATTTTCATTCTGCAGGGTGATCCGGATGCTGTAAGCCAGGTAGTCTCTGCCCAGGTATTTCCGCACGACGCCGAGCCTGGAGAGGATATCATAGATATCAGTCACAACAATAACTCCTTTTTTATGGTTCACTGCAACCATAATAAAACAAAATCTGGAAATATGCAAGAAAATTTCACCCGAAAAAAGGAAAAATATAAAATCAGTTCCAAAAATATTGTATTATGGAAATGGACGCCTTGCAAACGGAGCCGGGCAAAGGTATCTGAATGAACGCAGGGCCAAGCCGGCCGCCTGAAAGCTCAAAGCGTTCCATGCCTGAATCGCGTACAGAAGCTGTTTGCAGTCCGTTTGCGCAATTGCACGGCAGCTGCCGTGCGGAGCGGCCGCACAGCGGCGATTTGCGCTTTGTTTCCCGGAACGCCCGTTATTCCCCGGCGGCGCCGGGAACGCGGGGGGATTCGATTTTTGGGGATTGCTGTGCGGGCAAGGCGGAACCGTTGCCGGAAACGCTCCCTGGCGCGGAAGCTTGGCGTCGGATTTGCCGATGCGGGGGCCCGGGGCGTGGAGCCGGCCTTCGACGGAGTGCATTTTTCCGGGGCGGGCCATCGGCTCTTTGCCCGGGCATGCTTCAGGCCCTGGCGGAATGCTTCCGCTCAGGGCCTGAGGCGTGAGGAGGGGAGAAACCGCCGCAGCCTTGGCGGCAAAAGCGAAGCTGAGGCGGGGCAGCCCGCCGAAAGCCGCTTGCAATCAATCGAACCGCGCGCCCGGGACCTGTAGCAGATCCCGGGCGCGCGGTTCAGAAACGGTTCAGGGGCGCGGAGCCGTCGTCCTCGCTCTTTTCGATGGCACGCACCACCGCGTCGTAGCCATAGCGTTCGCTGACCTGGATATGGAAACGCTCTCCCACGCGGCGGCCCAGCAGGGCCTTCCCCACAGGAGATTCCTTGCTGATCCGGCCGCGGAGGGCGTCCTGACGCATGGTGGTGACGACCTGATAGGTCTCGTCCACATCGTCGTCGGCCAAGCGGATGGTGACCTTGTCAAACAGTCCCACCGTATCGGCCTGGGATTGGTCTGAAATGACCACCGCGGTTCGGATCATGTTCTCCAAAAAACGGATGCGGCGCTCGTTTTGGTTCTTTTCCTGCTTGGCGGCCTTGTATTCGAAGTTTTCGCTCAGATCTCCGAAGGCCCGGGCCTCCTTCACCGCTTCCAACAGTTGGGGCCGCAGAACGGTACGGCGCTGATGCAGCTCCTCCCGCATCATCTGGATGTCCTTTTTCGTCAGTTCGTTGTGCATGGCAGTTTCCCCCCGCTTGCAAGTGATTCTGCCGGATATTATAGCACAACTCAGCGCTGTTTGCCACGGAATTTCCGGGGCTCCTCTCCGCGGAGCATGCGGCGCAGCCCCCGCACGTGGCGGGAGAACATCGTCAGGGCCAGGATCAGGGCCAGGGCCCCAGCCTCCCGCCCGTAGCAGAGAAAGGCGGGAGGGACGAACAGGACAGGAATCGTCACCGCGCCCAGCGGCAGGTAACCGGAGAAAAGCACTGCCGCCAGCCCGCCCAGACAGGCCAGGCCGCCCCAGAGAGGGGAAAACAGGACCAGACAGGCACAGGTGACCGCCACGCCCTTTCCGCCCCGAAAGCCCCGCCAGAAGGGGAAATTGTGGCCCAATACGGCGCCCAATCCCGTCCACAGGGGCGCCAGAGCCAGGCCGGGGCACAGCAGACGGCCCAGGAGCCAGGCTAAAATGGTTTTTGCGATGTCCCCCAGCAGCACCACGGCCCCCCAGCTCCTTCCCAACTGGCTTGCGATGTTGGCCATGCCGGGATTGCCGGAGCCCAGAGCGGCGGCGCTTTGGCCGGCATGCCGCCAGGCGACCGCCTCGGCGGTGAGAAAGCAGCCGCAGAGATAGCCGAGCAAAAGGCAGAGCCCGCGTTCCATGTCCGTCGCCCCCTTTCCAACTGCGCTCAGTTTGTCCGGAAAAGCCGCGTTTTAGCCGCCGGAGGCGTCCTCGTTGTCGTGGACTGCCCGGCCGGAGGCAAGGGCCTCCCGCTCACGGAGCAGCTCCGCGTGGAGCCGGAACGAGTCCCAGTCCCGGTTGGTCCGGGTGAGCACCGCCTTGAGGGCCACCGGCGGGAGCCTGTTCCGGCGGAAGCCCTGGAGAAAGGCGTCCAGCTGGGGGCCCGTCAAGCCGCAGAGCAGCAGCATCTCGTCGTCGAAGTCCTGGTCCGGGTGGGGCGCGGCCCTGCCGTCTCCCTCCGCCAGGACGGACAGCGGCAGGGCGTATTCCTCCTTGGAGACCAGCCGGGTGCGCAGTTTCAGGGGCAGGCACATGCGCCGGAGCTTGGAGCCCCTGGGGTTGTCCAGGTTGTAAAGCAGAATCAGCGGTGCGCTCATGAGGATCGCCTTCCTTTCCCTGCTATTGTACCCGTTTACCGGCGGAAGGTCAACATACAACGGATGGTTGTGAAGGAAACAGCATTGAACTGTTGGACAAAAAGCAGCGGAACGCATATAATCTTTTTGACAAAATAGACAGAAACAGAACCCGCGCACAAACAACAAAACGGTATGTAGGAGGAACTGGACATGAAGATTCTCGGCCTTTCCGGGGGGACCCCCAACGGCAGCAACGACGCCATGTGCAAGGAGGCGCTGATGGGCGCGCAGGAGTGCGGCGCCGAGGTGGAATTCATCAATCTCAACCAGCTGGAGATCAAGCACTGCACCGGCTGCAAGGCCTGTGTCATGAGCCTGTTCTCCGGCCGCGGAAACGCCTGCGTGCTGAAGGATGACTTTCAGTGGCTGGTGGACAAGATGTACGATGCGGACGGCATCGTCTGGGCGGTGCCCATCTTTGAAAAGTGCGCGTCCGGCCTGTTCCACACCGTCATGGACCGCTTTGGACCCCGTCTGGACCGCGGGAACGTCATGATCGCCGCCAAAATTGCCGAGCAGGGCGGTAAGCCCATCGACCCCAAGTACCTGAAGGAGAAGGTCGTCTCCTACATGGGCATCGGCGGCTCCGACTGGGCCACCCGCATCCAGTGCGACTTTAACACGCAGGCCCTTACGCCCAAGTGGTGCGTGATCGATAACGAGTGCTTCAAGTGGTCACTGGACATCATCATGAACGATGCGGCCATCGCCAAGGCCCATCAGATCGGCGTGAACATTGCCCATGCCGCCCGAAAGGTGGAGGACGGCACCCTGAACGTGCCCCACGGCATCATGGGCGAGGATTACAAGGGCGCCCAGGGCGTGTGCCCCTACTGCCACAGCAATAACTTCTTCCTGCAGGAGGACGGCACCGCCATCTGCTGCCTGTGCGGCATGGAGGGCGTCATGAAGAACGTGGACGGCAAGTACGTTTTTGAGTATGACGCCGAGAAGTGGCTTCCCCACGCCCACGATTCCATCTCCGGCAAGTTCATCCACGGAGACGACATCCAGAACAACGAGGGCAAGGCGCGCGCCGCCATGGCCACCGACGAGGCCAAGGCCCGCAAGGCCAAGTACCGCGATTTTATTTCCTCCAGCAGGCCCGTGCGGGCTTGATCTTCCCGGGCGGCGTTGCCGCTTGAGCGACAGGCGGCGTGTACGCCGCGGAAAGTACATCCCGGCCCGCGCGTGTGCGCTTCGGGCCGCGGCCTGCGCCCCAAAGCGGCTTCGCCGGATTTGGGCGCGTCACACTCAGGAGGCTGTCAAAAAGGCCTTTTTCGACAAGCTGTGAGGCGGGACCGCGTAAGCGGTCCTGCCTCAGTTGTTGCCTTGCCTTTTCTGCGGAGAGCGTGTAAACTGGCCCTGTATGGACCGGGGCGGTTTCGGGAAAACTGAACGGAACCATAACGGCATTGGAAAGGGGAGCGGTACGCGTGAAGATCGCCATCGTGACGGGGGCGTCCTCCGGCCTGGGGCGGGCGTTTGTCCAACGGCTTGACGCGCAGGGAGGATTGGACGAGATCTGGGGCGTGGCCCGCCGGGGCGGGCGGATGGAGGAGCTGGCGGGAAGGCTGAGCACCCCCATGCGCTGCCTTGCCCTGGATCTGGCCAAACAGGAGTGTATCCTGGAGCTGCGGGACCTCCTGGAGCGGGAAGAGCCCGACGTGCGGGTGCTGATCAATGCCGCTGGCTTTGGAAAGTTTGGCACCTGGAGGGATATGACCCTTCAGGAGACGGGCGATATGATCGATGTGAACTGCCGCTCCGCCGTGGAAATTACCGCCGCGGTGCTGCCCCACATGGGGCGGGGCGGCAGGGTGCTGGAGATCTGCTCCTCCGCCGCGTTCCAGCCGCTGCCCGGCTTTAATGTGTATGCGGCCACCAAGGCGTTTTTGCTGCGTTACAGCCGCGCCTTGCGGTGGGAGGCGGCGCCCCGCGGCATCCGGGTGTGCGCGGTGTGCCCCGGCTGGATCAAGACGGACTTTATGGCGGTGGCGCGGGACACCAAAAACGGCAGGACCGTGCGCCGTTTTCCCTTTGCCCTGCGGCCGGAGACCGTGGCCCGGCGTGCCTTGCGGGACAGCCGTCTGCTGGCGGTGACCACCTGCGGGCTGCCCGCCCTGGTGCAGCGGGTCGCCAGCAAATTTTTGCCCCACTGCTTTATCATGGCCTGCTGGGAGGGACTGCGCCGGGTATGATATCCGGCGCAGAAGCGCAGGCGCGGCAAACGGACTGCCGGGCGCTTGCCGCAAACCAGAGCGGGGGGGGGGGGGGGGGGGGGGGGGGGGGGGGGGGGGGGGGGGGGGGGGGGGGGGGGGGGGGGGGGGGGGGGGGGGG